>JAUVRU010000459.1 GCA_030597485.1 Anaerolineae bacterium | reverse complement strand
CGCTTGCGGCTCGACGATGCAGACGGGACTCGCGCCCGCCAGTTGGGCGCAGCGCAGCGACCATAAGCCGATGGGTCCGGCGCCGGTGACCAGAACCGACTGGCCGATCTGCAGACCGCTGGCGCGAATGCCGCCCAGGGCCGTGGCTACCTGATCGGCCATGCAGGCTTCGATGTCTGAAACCTCGAGGGGGATAGGCGCGAGTACACTCTCGTGATGGACTGCGTACTCACCATAGCCGCCCATTCGTGCGACAGGGTTGTCGCGCAGGAACGCCCCCAGGTCCCAGCCATACTCCGGCCTCCATGTCCAATCGGGATGCCTGCCCCCACCCGGCCAGACGCGATCGCCCATCTGGAACCGCGTGACACCGGAACCCACATCGACGACCTGGCCTGCAAACTCGTGGCCCATGATCGAGCCGGCCGGGGTGCGCGAGTCGAGGTACAGGTGCAGGTCGCTACCGCATATCCCACAGTAGGTATTGCGCACCAGAACTTCGAGACGTCCCGGCTTGGGGTCGGGGACCTCCTCAACCACGAGCCGGCCCGGACCTTTCAGCACTGCTGCCCGCATGTCAATCACTCCTCCCGTTGTGATCCTCGGGTCTGGCCAGAAGGCTTGCTGCCACCCCAACCTCGCAGCGCCAACGGCGGCATCACGTTACCCTGCATTGTACCCGACAGCCGGCGTGGTTTCAAGTACCGGTTGGTATCACCTCGCCGTCTGCACGGTCACCGCCCCCAAGACCGCCCTTATTCCCAGGCAACAAGCCCACGTACCAGTGGGCTGGCCGTCACCTTGTCCACCTCGACGTTGATGATCGCCGGCTTGCCCGAAGCTGCAGCTCGCTCGATGGCCGGCACAATGTGGGAACCCTGGTCCTTCTAGCAAGCGCCAGCCTGTGCCAGCTACCACGGGTAGACCGAGATTCGACAAACACTCAGCATTGAAGTATTATTTAGCCAGCTAACGATTCGCCTACTACTTGTTAATACGCTTACTTTCATGGCATGAGTGAGGAGGACTTGATGAAAACCCACACTGATAGAGCATCGCCAGACATGTCTGCGCAAGAGACTGGTGGGGATGCGCTTGGCTACCTACTGGTAGAGGTTTCCAAGCTACACCGCGCACACGCTCACGCGGTTCTGGAAGAAGCGGGATTGTACCGAGGGCAGAACTTTGTCCTCAAGGCCCTTTCGGAGCGAGAAGGACTTGCCCAATCAGAACTGGCCGAGAAGCTTCTCGTAAAACCACCAACCATCAGCAACTCGCTGGAGCGGATGGAGGCCGCCGGCTGGATAGTACGGCGGCCTGATCCAGATGACCGGCGCATTTCGCGCGTCTACCTCACGGAGGCAGGGCGCACGCTGCAGGACTCTGCCTCATCGCTCTGGCGGCAGCTGGAGGAGCAGACCTTCGCCGATTTGACTTCAGACCAGCGGAATTCGTTGTGGCAAATGCTACTTCAGATCCGCGGGAATCTGGGGAAAGGAGCCGACCTCTGACCTGATAGCAGTGTACCGGAAGCAGAAACAGCCACACAGGGAGCTGGGGGATCTTTATGAATAACGTTGAACGGGCAAACTTGGTGGAGGGACCGGTCGGGCGCACCCTGATCACGCTCACGATCCCGATGTTGTTTGCCTTTCTCGCAATGGTTGTTTTCAAGCTGGTGGAGGCCGCGTTTGTCGGGCGGTTGGGCACGGAGGAGCTGGCCGCGATCAGCTTCACATATCCGGTAGTACTGGTCATCCTTAGCCTGGCAGCTGGGCTGGGTGTCGGGACATCGGCTGTGATTTCGCAGGCCGTAGGCAAAGGGGACCGGTATCGGGTGCACCGTCTGACGACGGACAGCCTGGCACTGGCGGTCACGGTAGTGGCCGCCTTCAGCCTAGTCGGGCTCGCGACGATCGATCCGCTCTTCCGCCTGCTGGGAGCCACGCCAGAGGTGCTGCCCCTGATCAGGCAGTACATGACTTGGTGGTACATCGGGGCGATCTTTGTGGTCTTTCCAATTGTCGGGAACGCAGCCATCCGCGCCACCGGCGACGCGAAAGCCCCCGCCGCCATCATAATGGTGGAAGTGGGCGTCAACGCCTTCTTGGATCCCCTATTGATCTTTGGTGTAAGCATCTTCCCAGGACTGGGCCTCACCGGGGCGGCCTTGGCCACGGTCATTGCCCGGGCGGTGGCCATGGTTGCTTCCCTATGGGTACTCGTGCGCCGCAAGCAGATGGTGGTCTGGTCAATACCCAAACCCCGTGAGGTGTTGAAGGCGTGGAAACAGATTCTTTACGTCGGGCTTCCGGCGGCTGGGACGAATATGCTGGTTCCCGTATCAGCAGGGATCATCACCGCGATGGTGGCAGCCTATGGCCCGGAGGCGGTGGCTGCCCTGGGCGTTGGCTCTAGAATTGAGGCTCTGGGACTGGTTGTTATCACGGCGCTGGCTTCTGTGCTGACGCCCTTTGTCGGTCAGAACTGGGGGGCAGGCCGGCTTGACAGGGTTAAGCTGTCCGTGAGCTATGCACAGCGATTTGCCATCGTCTGGGGCGTGCTCCTATTCATCACATTTTCCGCTTTTCGTGGGTCAATCGCCCTCGTCTTCAACGACGACCTGAGGGTCGTAGCCGCGCTCGCAGACTATCTCTGGATCGTGCCACTGAGCTACGGGTTGCTGGGTGTACTCTTGTTGGCAGGTGCGGCATTGAGTGCGCTGAACAGGCCCCTGCAGGCAGCCCTACTCGCCGTGCTGCGCCTGTTCGCTCTGATTATTCCCCTGGCGCTCCTGGGCTCGGCGCTATTTGGAGTTCCAGGCATCTTTGGCGCCGTGGCCGTGGCGAATGCTCTTGCCGGCGTTGCCGCTTTTTTCTGGCTCCGAAGAACGCTGACATCGGGCAGTCTCCGGCAGCCCGGAACTCCGAGCGCGACGATGAGCACAGAGCTACCAGCAGCCGGCGACTAGGATCAACCTGAGAAGCGATACTCCTCTCATTGGTAGCGCTCGATCACTGTTCCCCCAGGCTGGCCTGGGAACAGGGAAGGGTACCACAGTCAGTGCTGAAAGTGGAACGCCT
>JAUVRU010000135.1 GCA_030597485.1 Anaerolineae bacterium | reverse complement strand
GTATGGCCCGCGTGACCGATTCGATCTTGAGTCCTCGCACGTCATCCCGGCATTGATTCGCAAGTGCCTGGAAGCTCAGCAACGAGGGGATGACCACATCGTAGCATGGGGCGACGGCTCGCCCACGCGGGAGTTCCTGTATGTGGAAGATGCGACCGAGGGCATCCTGCTGGCGGCCGAACGCTACAATCGGAGCGAACCGGTGAACCTTGGCAGCGCCTACGAGATCAGCATTCGCGATTTGCTGGAGATGATCGCCCGCCTTACCGGATTTGATGGAAGAATCGTGTGGGATACGTCCAAACCCAATGGCCAGCCCCGCCGCAAGTTGGATACCACCCGGGCGGAACGATACTTCGGCTTTCGCGCCCATACCCCCTTTGAGGAAGGCATGCGGCAAACAATTGAGTGGTACCGGGCCAACCTGCCCACAGGTCAGTGAACCACCGCCGTCGCCCCTGTTTCACCCACAGCCGCCACCTGGGAGCCTTCCTGGTCATGCAACGACAGACCCCATGAGCCGGTGACACGCCCGCCAGGGGGAGTGACGACACGCTGGAAGGAACGTGTTGGCGACACGGACAGCGGCCGCCAGGCTCTGACCTGCTCACCATCCCGCCACAGAGTCAGGTAGCCAATCAGAGGGCGAGTGGTGGCCACGGCCACGTGTATCAGCGGCTCATCGACGTCCAGTCTCAGGGCTGCTTCCTCGTTGGCAAAGTCAAACCCACCCATGTCGGCCACCGCATACCACCGCTCCTGCCACGTGATCGAATCGCCACCCTCCAGTACCGTTTCGTCCTCAAAGGTGGGAGCCAACCCACCCCACAGCTCGAAGTAGCTGCTCTCATCGATGGTCCACCGGGCCGGGTCGATGTTTCCCATGCCGAAGATCTTCGCCCCGGAGGCCGTCTCGTGAGGGAAGATCCGCACCACCCCCAGATCGGTGGCGTTACTGTATGCACCCATGTAGTCAGCCTGGGCCGATGGCGCTGCGAACGCGCCCAGATAGCTGGTCCACGTGCCGTAGTCGCTCAGATCACGGCCCTCAAAAACCGGCCAGTCCATCAACTCTCCCCCGTCTGGCAGCGAGTCATCGCCAGTGGAGTGGACAAAGACCTCTCCACCGGGTAGCACAAACTCAAGACCTGGCCCCACCTGCTGCGAGCCGAGGCCAAACATGCCATTCAGCCAGAACTTGAACGAGACCGGCGCGTCGCCGGGATTGGCGATCTCGGGAATCAACGTGAAATAGGCGTGATCGGCATCCAGACTGATGGTGATTTCGGACACCAGGCCCGAGCGTTCCTCAATGTTGCTTACCGTCACACTGGCCAGATTGACTCCCTGCCGCAATTCATAATCCCACCAGGATGCCTCGCTCAAGCCGTGTTCATCCAGGGGGAGCGCCCATTCCATGCCCCCGGTTGCCAGCCACCAACCCCGATGCCCCCAGGTCGTAGGCTTGATCACCGGATTCTGATAGAACAGGTTCTTTCCGCTGGCCTTATCCACCCAGCGGTAGATCCGACCACCCAAATCTGGCAAGATCGTCAGTTCCAGATACCGATTCTCCAACACAATGGCCCGGTGTGTCTTGGGCAATGGAGAGCCCACCCGCTCGTGGTCGAGGCGCGGATAAGGGTAAACCGGATCATCCTCCGCCGTCGGCACCAGCGCCGAATCATAGGCGAAGGTGTTGATGGTGATTGAGGCTTCCTCCACCCTGGGAGCGTCGCCTGCATACGCCGCCCACCCGGCATCAGCCGTTGGCAGTGGTATTGCAGACGGTGTGGCAGTCGGTTCCCACGTGGCAGTGGGTGCTGAGGTGGGCGATGACGAAGGGATAGCAGTCGGGGTCATTGGCCTCAGCGTAGGCGTGACGGCCACGGTAACGGCCGGTGAAGTCAGTCTCGGCGACCGGGTCACGGTGGAGGTCATCGGTAACCCCGCCACAGTGTCTGTGACAGTCCCGAGCGGCGTTGGCTGAATCGTTGCCGTGGGCAGCGGAAGCGCCTGCAGGGTATGTGACGCAATGGGGTGCAGCCTCACCTCCGACGATGGCTGCGGGGACGCTTCAGGGGATACAGACACCATGGCAGCAACATCCACTGACGCATCCGGGACCGGCTGGCCGGAGCAGCCTTCCACAGTGAACAGGCACAGAGTCAGTGACACCAGTCCGAGCAGTCTACTGCGATTCATATGGCTCCTTGAGGAGAGGGTAACACAGGGGACTGAGACCAGACAGTCGCTCTGCACGTTTTCATTCGGCCGAGACGGTATAGCCGTGCCGGGAGACTGTCCGAACGAAACGAGGATGGCTGCTGTCGGCCTCTATCTTGCACCGCAGGTTCCGAGTATCCACACGCACCAAATCGGGGCTACCGGCGTCGCCGGGATATGCCCACAGATCACGCAGCAGCTGCGAGCAGCTGAATGCCTGTCCCGGGTGCGTCATCAGACAGTATAACAGGTCAAACTCCACTGGTGTCCGCTGGACAGTCGTCTGAGGGGTGCTCAACTGGAAGTTGCTGCCGTACGGCCCACAACCTCTTCGTCGTCAACAACCAAGACGATCGCCATTATGCCTGTTCCACCAATACCCACCGGACCGACCGAGAACTACCACAGATTATATCATCCGGACCTGACACCAACAAGTCCCGATGTCACCGATAGGGATTGGAAGCAGGGGAGGCCAGGCAGGCTCTCACGTAACCGCTTCGAATCCCACTGGTTTCTCACCAGATTGCCAAACCGGGCGAGGCAAAGTATAATCGCGAATGACCTAACCCCCAGACATAACTGAATACTGCAATCGCCGGGAGATAACCGTGAAACTACATGAGTTCCAAAGCAAACGGATCTTGGCGGGATTTGGCGTGCCGATTCCCCAGGGAGACGTAGCACCGACTCCCGCCGAGGCAGGTCAGATCGCGCAGCGGCTGGGAGGTCCTGTGGTGGTCAAGGCCCAGGTATTGGTGGGGGGGCGCGGCAAAGCAGGTGGCATCAGACTGGCTGCCGATGCGGGCGAAGCCGAACAGGTGGCCAGCCAGATTCTGCGAATGACCATCAAGGGCATCTCCGTGAACACAGTGCTCATTGACCAGGCCGCCGACATTCGCGAAGAGATCTACATGGGCATCACCCTCGATCGGGCCAACCGCAAGCCAGCTATGATCGTCTCCCCCCAGGGTGGTGTCGAGATCGAACAGGTGGCCAAAGACACCCCGGAACAGATCTTCAAGCTGATGATTGACCCCATGCTGGGACTGATGGACTACCAGATTCGCAACCTGGCATTTGACCTCGGCCTGCCACGTGTCGTCATCCGCCAATTCACCACCATTGGCCGTGCCCTTTATCGTGTCTTTATCCAGAGCGACGACACCCTGACAGAGATCAACCCTCTGGTGATCACCAGTGACGAAAGACTCCTGGCGGTCGACGGCAAGATCGTGCTGGATGACAACGCTTTGTTCCGCCATCGGGACCTTGGTGAGCTGCGCGACGTTCAGCGCCAATCAGAAGCCGAAAGGCAGGCACGCCAGGCTGGCATATCCTATGTGAAACTCGATGGCAAGATTGGCTGCATGGTAAACGGTGCCGGTCTGGCCATGGCCACCATGGACGTTATCAGCCTGTACGGAGGCCAGCCGGCCAACTTCCTGGACATTGGCGGTGGAGCCAAAGCCGACAGGGTGGCAGCTGCCCTGCGCATCATTCTGTCAGACCCCAATGTGAAGTCGGTGCTCTTCAACATCTTCGGAGGCATCACGCGCTGCGATGAGGTAGCGCGCGGAATCGTGACCGCGTTGAACGAGATAGAACCCCAGGTCCCCATGGTCGCCCGACTGGTTGGCCTGAACGAAGAAGAAGGCCAACAGATCCTGGCTGATGCCGAAATGGCGACGGCCACGTCGCTGGTCGAGGCCGCCCAGACAGCAGTCGAACTGGCCAGCGGCTAAGGTCAAGCAACAGGAGACAGTGGCTATGAGCATTCTGGTAGGCAATGGGACTCGACTGGCGATACAGGGCATCACCGGCCATGAAGGTATGTTCCACACCCAGCAGATGATTGAGTATGGCACGCCGGTGGTAGCCGGTGTCACGCCTGGCAAGGGGGGGGAATGGGTACACGGAGTCCCTGTCTTCGATACTGTCAGGGAAGCGGTCAACACCACGGGCGCCAACACCTCCATCATATACGTACCCGCCCCCTTCGCTTCCGATGCGATCATGGAAGCCGCCGACGCTGGCATCCAGCTGATTGTCTGTGTCACCGAGGGCATACCAGTACTGGACATGGTCCGAGTGTGCCATTTCCTGGACGGTACTGACGCCCGTCTGATCGGCCCTAATTGCCCGGGAATAATCACGCCTGGTGAGGCAAAGGTCGGCATTATGCCGGGACACATTCACCTTCCTGGCCCGGTGGGGCTGGTTTCACGCAGCGGCACCCTGACGTACGAAGTGGTACAGGCTCTTACTGATCGAGGGTTGGGCCAATCCACCGCCGTGGGCATCGGTGGCGACCCCATCATCGGTACCACTTTCATAGATATGTTGCGCCTTTTCGAATCAGACCCAATGACCGGCCACGTTGTTCTCATCGGTGAGATCGGCGGCAGTGACGAAGAGAGAGCCGCTCAGTTCATTGCCGCGGAGATAAGCAAGCCTGTCACAGCCTTCATTGCCGGGCGCACGGCCCCACCAGGACAGCGAATGGGCCACGCCGGTGCCATCATCGAAGGGAGCGAGGGCACCGCCCAAGAGAAGATTGCTACCCTCGAGGCGGTGGGTATTGGCGTTGCTAGCTACCCGGCCGAGGTGGCAGACCTGGTCGCTGAGCGGATGTGATCTTCACTGGTAGATTCGGCATCCGGCCCGGGAGACAGTTTTCTTGCTAGATTGGCTGGCGAACCAGCGTCATGACCCACTACTAGCCCAGATCCTGCAGGCGTTGCGCCAGGTAGGAACACCGTGCTATCTGGTGGGAGGAGCCATCCGCGACTGGTTGCTCGACCTCCAACCAGAGACCTCCACCGTGCCCCTGCCAGCACAGACGGCATCCCCCGCCCACAGCTGCGATCTCGATTTCACCGTACCGGCCGGTGGCCTACGAATTGCCCGCACAATCGCGGATGAATTGGGCGCCGCCTTCTATCCCCTCGACGCCGAAAGAGATGTGGGCCGTGTCGTGTTTGGCAGCCGTCCCGGACAGACCCCGCGCCTGGTAGATATCGCCGCTTTTCAGGCTCCTACCCTGGTCGATGACCTGGCGGGTCGCGACTTCCGCATCAACGCGATGGCCGTGGATATCACCCGCCGCCCCTTTGTCCTCATAGACCCCCACGGGGGCCAGTCTGACCTGCAAGCGCGAGTGCTGCGAGCAGTATCCGACCACGCTATGCTCGACGATCCGGTAAGAACGCTGCGCGCGGTTCGCTTCCAGGCACAGCTTGGATTCGACATCGAGGCGCACACGCGCCATCTGGTTCGGGAGGCCGCCAGCCAGCTGACTCAGGTATCCACCGAACGCGTGCGCGACGAGTTCGCCAAAACGCTCTCCCTGCCAGGCGGGGCCGATTCGGTGCGTCAGCTGGACCGCCTGAATCTGTTACCCGGCGTTGTCCCAGAACTCGCATTACTCAAGCGGATGGAGCTGCCCCCCTTCGACGGACAACACCGTGACGCGTTTACACACTCGCTGGACACGACCGCAGCCCTGGAATGGTTGTTGCCACTGGATGGCACCCCGCCCCACTCCGCGCTGCCCTTCCCTGAGCGCATCGCCGACTATATGGCTGCTGAGACAGCTGGCACATGCAGCTACCGGCTGCTACTGACAGTAGCCGCATTGCTACACGAGATCGACCGGCCGGCAGCAGTCATCCCTGCTTCCGAGCGGGAGACACCGCCTCACCCCCCAGCGAGCGGGGATGCCAATACCACTCAGAGAGCCGCCAACGCCACTCTGGCCGCCGGGGTGATGCGTCGTTTGCGCTTTCCTAACCAGGCAGTCCAGCGCGTAGGAACCATCATCCGCTATCACCAGCGGCCTCGTGAGCTGACTCGACAGGGCAGGGCCAGCCGGCGGGCAATCCACCGCTACTACCACGAAGTGGGCGACACCGGCGTAGATGTCGCTATCCTGTCGCCCGCCCCCTCCCGGGCCCCCGCTGACCCAGATGCCGCGGACGAACGATGGTCCGCCTTGATGAAGCCTGCCCCGCTGCTGCTGGACGCCTTCTTCAACCACCACCAGACCCTCGCCTCCCCTACC
>JAUVRU010000151.1 GCA_030597485.1 Anaerolineae bacterium | reverse complement strand
CCTGATTGTACTCAATTCAGCTGCCGTGTCAAATGCAAAAGTTCTCTGAGCACGCCGATATGGTTCCGCTTCGCCATGGACAGGCAGCGCTTATCAGCAACCCTCCTCCGTGCCCGCACATCCCTGTCGCCACACGAAACCGTCTCGCGCTAACAGATCGTCCGCCTCTCTTGGGCCCCAGCTGTCCGCAGGATAGGCAGCCAGCGGGGGAGCAGCCGGTGTCTCCCAACTCCGTATAATTGGGTCTATCAGATGCCAGGCCAACTCGATCTCGTCGCTGCGAGCGAAGAGTGAGGCATCGCTCCTCAAGGCATCCAGCAGCAACCGCTCGTAGGCATCAGGCAATGCCTGACCCCCGAAGGATGAACGATAGTGAAACTCCATATCACGTGAGCGCGTCTCCTGCGCCGAGTCGGGTACTTTGGTTTCAAACTTAAGATGGATGCCTTCGTCAGGCTGGATACACAGCGAGAGAATGTTGGGGGTGAAATCAGAACCGGGTGCCAGGTCAAACATCAGGTGGGGAGGGCATTGAAACTCAATGACGATCTCTGAGGTCTTTTGCGCCAACGCTTTGCCGGAGCGCAGGTAGAAGGGTACGCCGTTCCAGCGCCAGTTATCCACGTGCATCTTGAGCGCAGCATAGGTGGGTATGTGTGAGTCGGGCGTCACACCGGGCGCTTCGCGATACCCTTCATACTGGGCCCGAACTGTGTCGTCAACAGCGACGGGGCGGATGGCGCTTAGGACCT
Organism: Anaerolineae bacterium; assembly: GCA_030597485.1. Taxonomy (GTDB): domain Bacteria; phylum Chloroflexota; class Anaerolineae; order 4572-78; family NAK82; genus JAUVRU01. Next base: position 5,335 of record JAUVRU010000151.1, on the reverse strand, counting down.
TCACCTTCTCGTTGCGCAACGTCTCAGCGTTGAATGACGCAGCTGGCTCCATGGCTACCAGCGCAAGAAGCTGCAACAGGTGATTCTGGAACATGTCGCGCAGCACACCGGCCTTCTCGTAGTAACCGGCTCGATGGCCCACATCCACGCATTCGGCAACAGTGATCTGTACATTGGCCACGTATCGACGATTCCAAACCGGCTCGAAGATGGTGTTGGCAAACCGGAAAAACAGGATGTTTTGCGCCGTTTCTTTTCCCAGGTAGTGATCGATGCGATAGACTTGGCTCTCGTCAAAGACCGCGTGAACAGCCCTATTCAATGCCTGGGCCGAGGCCAAATCGCGGCCAAAGGGCTTCTCTATCACAATGTTACGCCAGGCTTCCCCTTGCCTGGCCATGCCAGCTGCACCTAAATGCGTGACGGCTGGAACGTAATAGCTGGGCGCAGTGGCCAGGTAATAAAGCCGACTGGCCTGATCGCACTCCATCTGCTCCAAGAACAGCTGCATCTTCCTGTAGTCTTCGGGGTCTTCCAAATCACCCTGGAAATACCTCAACCGGGGAGCGAAGGAATCCCAGACATCAGTGGCAAACGTATCGCCGCTGAATTCCTTCACCCCGTCCCGCATCCTGGCGCGGAAAACATCATCGCTAAGCGGTCTGCGGGCAAACCCGACGATCTGTGTATTGGCCGGCAGGCGATCCTTGCGATATAGATTGAATAATGACGGCACCAGCTTGCGCCGGGTCAAGTCACCCGATGCCCCGAAGATAACTATCGTCGAGCAGGTCAGCTTATCTGGTGCTCCTGCAATGTTCATTGACATAATCTCCAATCCTCAACCTAACTCTTTCCATACACCGGCACGGCGGCACCGTGAACCTCGCGAGCGGCGTCTGAGGCCAGGAAAAGGATAACGTCCGCCAACGCCTCGGGCTTCACCCAGCGTTTGTGGTCAGCGCGAGGCATCGCCTGACGATTCTGGGGAGTATCGATGATGCTGGGCAGGATGCAATTGACGTTAATGCCCGATCCTTTCAGCTCGGCGGCCATGCTCTCAGTAAGACGAATGACCGCGCTCTTGGACGCGCTGTAGGCCGCATTATTCTTGCCCCCTTTCAAGGCTGCCTGAGCGGCCACGCTCACAATCTTGCCGGATCCCTGCTGCAGCATGTGCGGGATAACAGCTCGACTGGCGATGAAGACTGACCGGGCGTGCAGGTTCAGCATAAGGTCCCAGGTCTCCAGAGAGGTCTCGTGAACCGCCGTTTCGCCACGGAAGCCACCAACGGTGTTGACCAGCACGTCAACTCGACCCAAGCGATCAATCGTCTCCGCGACCATGGCTTCCACAGCGTCGTTGTCCGTCGCGTCAACGGAGTCTGCCAAAAAGTGATCGGGTGAGCCAGCTATGTCGGTGAAAATCCGACCGAGACGGCCCTCAGCGTGATCCGCGAGCGCCAGATTGGCCCCAGCGGCCAGAAAGGCCAGCCCTACGGCCTGTCCCAGGTTGCCGGCGGCGCCGGTGACAATAACAACTTGCTCCGAGACATTAAACATGCTGTCCTCCTGTGGTTAATGGAGCACAAGTGCCTGTTTCATCATTCTGGTGAGGGGCACGCAGCGCTCCTTCGACTGCCTGATGTTTTATCACTAGATCCTCTTACCTCAACGCCTGCGGATGGTCGTCACGAACCATGTCGAGGTCCGCCGCGCGGGCGTTTACCTCCAGCTGCTCAACTGTCTTGCATCCGGGGATGACGCAGGTGACGGCCGGATGCTGCAGGCACCAGGCCAGTGCCCAAGGTGCCATAGCTACACCTTCAGGCACTTCCGCCTGTTGGATTTGCTGCACCAACCCCAGCTGTACTTGCACCTTCTCCTTGTTCTGCAAGGAACGCACATCGTCCTTATCGGTGAACTCAGCGCCAGGTTTGTACTTCCCGCTGAGCAATCCGCTGGCCAGTGGCACACGGGCAAGCACCCCCAGATCCCGTTCGTGACACGAGGGCAGTATCCGCTCCTCCGGAGCCTTCTCCAAGCGATTGTACACGACCTGAATGGTGCTGGCACCTACCCGGCTTGCCCCCTTCACCTGATAGAGTTTCTCGCTCCGACTGGTGATAGATATACCCAAATACCGGATTTTCCCCGCTTTTATCTGCCTTTCCAGCATCTTCCACAGGCCGTCCGAATCAAAGGCATCGTCACTGCCGGAATGGAACTGGTACAAGTCGATAGTGTCTGTGTTCAACGCCTTGAGGGAGGCTTCCAGCTGATCCCGGACCTCTTCGGGTGACCAGTGGTCGCTCCGATCGAAGTTGCCGTGGAATTTGTGTCCAAACTTGGTGGCGATGATCCAGCGTTCGCGGTCCGCCCTGATCGCTCGGCCTATCAACGACTCTGACAGGTGGTCGCCGTAACATGCTGCGGTATCAATCAGATTGATCCCCAACTCCCTGGCACGACCGAGCAGACTGTTGACCTCCTGTTGCGTGAAGCGCTTACCCCATTCGCCGCCAAACTGCCAGGTGCCTATGCCGACGACCGGAACTTTGAGTTCCGTTTTGCCAAGCCGACGGTATTTCACGAGAATGCCTCCCCTGCCCGATATCCGCTTACCCTGGTGAAGCGGTGGTGGGTCAAGTGCTACCGCGTGATTAGCGGCCGCGAGTGCACGTGTCCTCCCCAAATCAGTATAACACGTCCATTTCTCAACAGCAACCCATCTGGCTGACATTCCATTTGAGTCCCGTGGACCTGAGATCGACACGGGACCACTCCTCAGAGGCAAACACGCTTTGCGTTGTCGGATGGAGTGAGTATCATCAGCCGCCCTCGCCAAACGAAGTTCGCAGTTGAGGGTGCCTCGCTCCGCTAGCTTGAATGGTGTATGGTCTCTGGGCGCGTGCGTGTTGACACGGGATACAGGTTGCTGTACCATGAGCCACGCAGGCAACCCTCTGCCCAACTCTGATCTCCAAGCTCTGTCCTTGCATCGCTATTCCGGAGGCCAACCAAGGTCCACACTCCGCGTCCTGGATACAGGTGCCGAATCCTACTACGTGAACGAGGAGGCAACATCAGTGACAACCATTCAAGGTATCGGATGTCAAACCTACACCTGGGAAATGCTGGGAGACGGGTGGACCGGCACACCGACCGACATTCTGGATGCCGTGTCTGCGGCAGGCTACGACGGCGTAGAGTTCTCCAATGTGATGATCGGAGATTATTTCTCTTCGCCAGACCACTTCGCATTGGATCTCCGGCAGCGAAACCTGACACTGGCAGCTTATGCCTACTCGACAACTGGATTCACCGATGCCGACCGTTTTGAAGAAGACCTGGCCGGCGCCCAGAAAGCATTAGCGTTCGCCCAGGAGCTGGGCGTCATGTTGTGCCTTGGCGGCGCCAGCGCGCCAGCGCGTGATCAGTACGATGTCAGGTTCGACCAAGCCATCCAATTCTACCGGACCGTGGCTGAACAAGGGGGCAGAATGGGAGTAACCGTGTGCGTGCATCCCCACTCGCACCATGGGTCTCTCCTGGAGTCGGCAGCAGAGTATGACCGCCTTCTGTCGGGCACGGCGGATAGCGGTCTCATGTTCAATCCCGATGCGGGTCATATCGTACGCGGAGGGCAAGACCTGATGGATTGTGTTCGCCGACACCGTGCTCGCATCGTTCACGTGCACATCAAGGATGTGGACGCCAATGACGAGTGGCAGCCCCTGGGACAAGGTATCATCGACTGGCAATCGTTCTTCGGCTTTCTGGAGAAGAGCGGGTATCAAGGCTGGGTCGTGGCTGAAGAGGAGTCCGCGCCCGCCAGGAAAGATCCAGCGGCGGCCGTCGCCAACAACCGTCGATTGCTCAGGTCTATGGGGCTGTAGCTGCGGGGGGGGCAGCGATGAAGCCAGGCATCACTGGCTTCAACACAAGAACGAAAGGCGGATGGACAATGACCGCGAAGATAGCGGTTGGAACATCAGCGTTCACCATGGGGGCCTATGCCGACAACCCGATCCCCTTTGAGAAAGTGATCGCCCGCCTGGGCGAGCTGGGCTATGATGGCCTTGAGATACCGGCCGATCCAGGATACGGATCACTGGCTGACTGGCCCGACACGCCCAGTCGCAACAAGCTGCTGAGCATGGTCAACGGAGCCGGCCTGGAGTTTTCCTCCTACGGTGCCGATCTCAGCCCGTCTCCCTTCTACAGCAATGACCCGGCGGTCCGCAACGAGTCCCGGACAGTCTTCAGGAAGAGCATCGAGTTCTGCGTTGACTGCCGGATTCCGGTCATCCGCATGGATACCCTCGCCGAGCCGCCCCTGCCGGCTGGCGTAAGCTATGCGGACGCGTGGGCCCGGGCTGTGCACGCATTTCACGACTATGCCGAAATTGCTTGCCAGAATGGGGTGGTGGTGGCCTGGGAATTTGAGCCCGGATTCATGTTCAACAAACCGGGCGAGATCCTGAACATGGTCAACGAAGTGGACCACGACAACTTCACCGTGATGTTTGATTTCTGCCATGCCAACATGTGTGCCGCTGTGGGCGCTCGCCAAACCCCGCCCCGAGAGACTCTCCCCGGAGGCGCCCCTGAATTGGCCAGGAATCTGGCCGGCCACATCGGCTTCGTACACCCTATCGACTCAGACAACACCCTGCACGACAACCTGACCAGCACCCACGCACCCTTTGACGTCGGTGTGCTCGACATACGCGAGATGGTGCAGACCGTTCTGGACGCAGGTTACGAAGGCCCCTGGTGGACGATTGACCTATGCTTCTGGCCGGGGGCATGGGAGGAATTGGAACCGAGCCTGCAATTCGGCCGTGGGGGGCTTGAGGCGACCAACGTTACCCCGGAGAGGCCAACACCAGCCGGTGGGAGCCAATCCTGATGGGCACAAAAAGGGCCGCCAGCCTGCTCCACAGCATTGCTGGCGGCCCCCCAGAATAACACTCAGGTAGCGGGGGTAGGATTCGAACCCACGACCTCCAGGTTATGAGCCTGGCGAGCTACCACTGCTCCACCCCGCATTGGAGGTGCCGAGGGTGGGATTTGAACCCACACGAGCTACTGCCCACTGCGCCCTGAACGCAGCGCGTCTGCCTGTTCCGCCACCTCGGCTGGTTGGCTGAAACTGACTGTCTCCATTATACGCCATTCTCTGCCCGGTGTCAAAACTGGACGTGCCCGGAGGTTAGTGTAGCTGCCCTCTCGCGTCTTTGTCAAACTCACCAATCGGTGTACAATCCACCAAGATCCGAAGCCAGTGGTATCGACAGTGATCCAATGGCCAACACGAGGAGATTATATG
>JAUVRU010000248.1 GCA_030597485.1 Anaerolineae bacterium | reverse complement strand
TTGTCTTAAGGACCTGGTTGTGCCTCTGGACAGCAGTGTTGCAGGTGTTGTTGTGCACACCGGTGAGCCTCTGCTCATCCGCGACGCCAAGAGCGACTCGCGGTGGAACCCCATGATTGACGACACCACAAACTTCGACACGCGTTCGATCCTGGCCGTTCCCTTGAAGGTAAAGGGCCGGGTCATCGGCGTAATGGATTGCTAAACAAGTGTGATGGCCAGAAGCATGGTGGAGGTGCACCGGGGGCGCATCTGGGTGGAGAGCGTGGAGAGGGAAAAGGAAGTCGCTTCACGTTCGTCCTCCCTGCCTATCCTGAGGCAGTGGAGCTGATGCCCATCGAATGATGGCGACGGCTGTCGGAACGTAGGTGCTGTCGAGTTGGGTCGCTTGAGCACTGCTAGCTGATTGCCAGGCCACTTCTCCGAGGGCAAGGCGCAAGCACAGCCGAAGGTAGTGTCACGGGAGAGATAATGTTGAATCGCCTGGCGAGCGAGTCCAGTCCATATCTACTTCAACACGCTGACAATCCAGTCGAATGGTACCCCTGGAGCGAGGAAGCGTTGCAGAAGGCAGAAGCTGAGAACAAGCCGATATTCCTCAGCATCGGTTATTCAGCCTGTCACTGGTGTCACGTGATGGCTCACGAATCCTTTGAGGATGCCGAAACCGCAGCCATTATGAATGAGCATTTCGTCAACATCAAGGTGGATCGAGAGGAACGTCCCGACCTGGACTCGATCTATATGGATGCGGTGGTGTCTATCACGGGCAGAGGCGGCTGGCCAATGTCTGTCTTCCTCACGCCTGATGGCTTGCCCTTCTATGCTGGCACCTACTTCCCTCCCACGGACCGGTACGGGACGCCGGCCTTCAAGGGGGTGTTGCTGAGCGTTGCCAGGGCTTATCGCGAGCGGCGCCAGGAGATCAATCAGTGGAATGAGCAATTCCGGACTCACCTGGATCAGGGGCTGGAGCCGAGCGGCCGCCCGGCCTGGCTGGCGCCGGAAACGTTGGACGAGGCCTACGGTCGGGTAACATCCGACTTCGACGCGACCCATGGCGGTTTTGGAGAAGCACCCAAGTTTCCGCAGCCCATGATTCTGGAGTTCTTGCTGCGCCATCATCACCGCACCGACCAGCAGCACGCTCTCGACATGGTGGATCTGACGCTCACACGTATGGCGGCGGGCGGCATCTACGATCAGCTGGGGGGAGGGTTCCATCGCTATTCTACTGATGCCCGCTGGCTGGTGCCTCACTTTGAGAAGATGCTCTACGACAATGCATTGCTGGCACGCGTCTATCTGCATGCCTGGCAGGTCACGGGGCGGCCCATCTACCGGCGCATGGTCGAGGAGACGCTGGACTATGTGATCCGGGAGATGACCGACCCTGACGGCGGGTTCTACTCAGCCCAGGACGCTGACAGCGAGGGAGAGGAAGGCAAGTTCTTTGTCTGGACGCCGGATGAGATCCGTGAGATTCTGGGCGGCGAGGCCGAGGCGTTCATGGCCGCCTATGGCGTTACCCGCCACGGCAACTTCGAGGGCAAGAATATCCTGGAGTTCGTCGGCCACCTGGACCAACGCCCGGCACTGGCCGAAGCTCGGCCCAAGCTCTTCGAGGCCAGGGAGGGGCGCGTGCACCCCGGCCGCGACGACAAGGTCCTCACCTCGTGGAACGGGTTGATGCTGGCCGCTTTCGCCGAGGCCGCACGCGTCCTCGACCGTGAGGACTACCGCCAAGTCGCTGAACGTAACGCCAATTTCGTCCTGTGCGAGCTGCGGCAGGAGAACGGCCGCTTGCTCCACTCCTGGAAAGACGGTCGGGCCCGTTTCAATGCCTACCTGGAAGACTATGCCTTCTATGCCTACGGACTGCTGGCGCTGTATGAGGCCACGTTTGACGTACGGTGGTTCATAGAGGCACGATCCCTGGCTGACATGATTCTGTCACATTTCTCTGACGACCGAGGTGGTTTCTTCGACACCAGCGACGATCACGAACGACTGATCACGCGCCCCAGGCAGGTTCAGGACAATGCTATGCCATCGGGAAACGCCGTGGCTGTCGATGTGCTGCTGCGCCTGGCCGCTCTTACTGGTTCTGATACTTACCGGCATCCGGCGGAAGCCGTGTTGGAACAGCTGACATCGGTTATGCGACGGCATCCTCTGGCATCTGGTCACTGGTTAAGCGTGCTCACATTCCATCTGTCGTCACCGTATGCAATTGCGTTGGCGGGTGAGCCGGCGGCGGACGACACCCAGGCATTGCTTGATGTCGCTCTTGGATCTTATCGGCCTCACCAGGTGGTTGCGCTTTCCGTGCCTGGTGGTGATGCCGCGTCTCATATTCCTCTGCTGGTCAATCGGGTACAGCAGGATGGACGGGCCACTGCCCACGTGTGCCGCGAGTTCGTGTGCCAGTTGCCGGTCACCGATCCCCGATCATTGGCAGCACAACTGGAACCGGGTGCCCTCTCCTCGGAGGCAGACAGTCGCGATGCGCATTAGATTCTGGGGAACACGCGGTTCCATTCCCACACCCGGTCCCCGCACGTTGCGGTACGGAGGGAATACGGCGTGCGTGGAACTTCGCACTGATGATGGTCACTTCTTCATTCTGGATTGCGGAACGGGATTGTTTGAGCTGGGAAGAGAGCTGGCGGGGGAATCGCAGCCTATGGTCGGCAGCATTCTCCTCAGCCATACTCACTGGGATCATACGCAGGGGTTCGCTTTCTTTGGCCCTGCCTATCGCAAAGGCAACGTGTTCACGGTCTATGCTGCTCCGGGTGTTGATCGCAGTCTTTCGGACGTGCTGGCCCAGCAGATGGACTATCTCAACTTCCCCATCTCACTGGAAGAACGGGGTGCCGCAGTGAAGTACGAAGAGGTGGGCGAGGAAACCTTCGGCGTGGACAACGTGCGGGTAAGAACACAGTATCTGAATCACACTGTTCTTACGCTGGGCTTTCGCATCATGTCGGGAGGCGCAAGCGTTGTCTACGTTGCGGACCACGAACCCTTCTCGCCCGGTCTGTATCGGTCAGGGGTGACTGATCCCACGTTGGCTGACATCGTCCACGCTGGTGATAGAAAGCACGTCGATTTCCTGAGAGACGCTGATCTGGTGATCCACGACGCGCAGTTCACAGAGGCTGAATTTGAGCGCAGGCACAACTGGGGACATGGCACCGCCGAGTACGTGGTTGATGTGTGCGTGGCAGCTGGTGTCACGGAGGTGGCCCTGTTCCACCATGATCCGGACCACGACGATGCTCTTGTCGAGCGGATCGAATGGGATGCCCAGGAGCGCGCCCGGGCGCGAGGGTCCAACCTGCGGGTCGTGGCCGCTGCCGAGGGAATGGTGATCAACTTGCCGGAATCGGCGGACGGCGAACCGGGTGACGAGACATGGCACCCCTCGACCGGTCGGCCGGCGCAAGCGCGTATCCTGGTGGCCGACGATGAACCGGGGTTGGTGCAGGTTGTGGGGGCGGTGCTGGCCAAGGACGGCTATGAGATCCTTGTCGCGAGAGACGGCGAGGAGGCGCTCGAAGTCATCCGGCGCGAGCACCCGGATCTGATCTTGTTGGACGTGATGATGCCCAAACTGGACGGCTATGGCGTGCTGCGGGAGTTGAGGGCCACCCCCGAGTTTCGGGACGTACCGGTTATCATGTTGACCGCCAGGGTGGGTGAGGAGGACATTGTTCGCAGCTTTGAGGGAGGAGTGACTGATTACATCAGCAAACCGGCGGCCCCCTCCCTGCTTCGCTCGCGTGTGCGCCGCTGGCTATTGAGCCAAGAGTGAACACCTGCCTATTGCTGTCGGCCAGGGGATCCGAGTCCTTGTCACGATAACCAGAAATCATCTCTGACCCGGCCAGCCGGGACATGCCTGCACATGGTCCCGGCCTCGCCGGCGTGGTCCAGCGAGGTACCCATGTCTTTGGAGATTGGCATTGCAGGTTTGCCCAATGCGGGGAAGAGCACTCTGTTCAATGCGCTCACACGAGCAGATGTGCCTGTGGCCAGCTATCCGTTCACCACCATCGATCCGCACGTGGGCGTTGCCGAAGTGCCCGACGCTCGCCTCGACTCGGTGGCCGGTCTGATCGAACCCGACAGGGTGATGGCTGCCACCGTACAGTTTGTGGATATCGCCGGATTGGTGCGAGGCGCACATCACGGGGAAGGGTTGGGCAATCAGTTCCTGGCCAATATCCGGGAGGTGGATGCTGTAGCATTGGTACTGCGCTGCTTTGAGAATCCCGACATTCCTCACATGTCGGAGGCGCTTGACCCCACGGACGACCTGGCAGTGCTCGATCTGGAGCTTTCGCTGGCAGACCTGGATGCCGTAGAGCGGCGTATCGAGCGCACCAGGATCGCAGCCAAGGGGCGCCCGGAGGAGCACGCGTGGGAGTTGGCGACGCTCGAAGCGCTGGGGGGACACCTGGAAGCAGGGCAGCCAGCCTGCAGTTTCCCTGGGGGATGCGGTTTCCGTGCGACGTCTGGCTCGGAGGAGGCAGATGACGGGCGATCTGGCACACTGCTGGCTGATCTGTACTTGCTGACGAACAAACCTCGTTTGCTGGTGGCCAATGTTGCTGAGGATTCGTTGCCGGACGGTG
>JAUVRU010000193.1 GCA_030597485.1 Anaerolineae bacterium | reverse complement strand
GGGCGCGCAAGATACAGCATCTCCAGAAGATGCTAGCCTATCCAGAGGATGCTAGCCTATCCAGAGGATGCTAGCCTATCCAGAGGACGCTAGCCCGTGAGGGTGCCTTGCTCCACCATCTTGAGGGATGTCTCAGTTGAACTTGCCACGATAGGCCTCATGCTGTAGGATAGGAACAGGATCGGCAGGAACTGAACAAGTGTCTGGCGAATGCTCCGCCGACACGACTGCGGTCCTTTTTCGCGAGGCCATCTCCCTGGCGGGCTGCGTCCGGCAATCTGACTGCTTGTACCCGCGTGGGGCGGAGGCCAGGGAAACAGGTCGACCGCAACCACCGGAAGTATGGAACACGTCCCCCTGCAATGTGTTCCCCTTCCTCCAACGTTGGACAATTGGTAACTGCTCAGGCTGCTGCCTGACTGGCGACAAATTCGCCGGGATTGGGAGATTTCCGGATAGAAATCCCCTTGTCCCGTAGTCCCGGCCCAGAAGCGCCTGATTCCCAGGTATGCCTGAGTAGTAACGACAATTGTCTAATCACTATCGGTGCTATGGAGGCACACAATGTCAATTGAGATCAAGGGCATTATTCCCGCTATGGTAACGCCCTTAGATGAGAATGAGGATCTGGATGAAGCAGCACTGCGCCGATTCGTGAACTTCCTCATCGACGCCGGCGTGCACGGGCTGTTTCCTATCGGCAGTCAGGGTGAGTTCTATGCCTTCTCGCCTGAGGAGAAACGGCAGGTGTGGGAAATCGTCGTGGACGAGACGGCCGGGCGGGTACCGGTCTACGCCGGGACCGGCGCCATCACCACCCGGCAGGTCAAGGAGCTGAACAAGATTGCCGAGGACGTCGGCGTGCAGGCCCTCTCCATTATGTCTCCCTTCTTCATCAGTCCCACAGACGAGGAGCTCTACGAGCATTATATGGACATCGCCGATGCCACCAGCCTGCCGGTGCTGCCCTACAACAACCCGGGTCGCACGGGGGTGAGGTTGTCACCGGTCTTGATCAGTCGGCTGGCTGAGCACCCCAACATCGTGGGCATCAAAGACTCGGGCGGCGACCTGACTGTGACCATCGAGATGATCCGGCGCACAGATGACACCTTCGCAGTGCTCATGGGCCGTGACAGCCTCATCTATGCCGGGCTGCACCACGGGATCAAGGGCGCTATCGCCGCCTCCGGAAGCGTGGTTCCTGCCCTGGTGGTGGAGATCTACGAGGCTTTCCAGGCAGGAGACATGGAGCTGGCCCTGGCAGCCCAGGAGAGACTGCTTCCCCTGCGGCTGGCCTTCGGCCTGGGGACCTTTCCGGTAGTGGTCAGGGACGCGGTGAATATGATCGGCATCCCGGTAGGCCCAGCCCGGAAGCCGGTCACTTCGCTCACTGGCGATGCCAGGGAGAAGCTGAGACGAACACTGATACAGATGGGAGTCCTCTGACCGTCCTGATGTATGAACCGGCACCTGGTCTGTGATCCAGGCAGAGATAAAGGAGATAGTTATGTCAACTTTTGATAAGGCAAGACAGCTGCTTCGTGAGTTCAAGGGAGACGCATACCTTCACGGCATGGGCGTGCTCCCCCAGGTGGGAAAGGTGACAGCCAAGATGGGGAAACGTGCGGCTCTGGTACGTGACGTTTTCCCCGGAGCCGACGCTTTCGTCAAGACGATCAAGGAATCGCTGGCGGCGGCCGGTGTGGAACTGCTGGGAGAGATCAATGGTGCTGGACCGAATGCGCCTCGCGAGGACCTGGCCCGAATCACTGCCGAGTTGACAGCGCTCGACCCGGACGTGATTGTGGGCTTCGGCGGGGGCAGTACCCTGGATGCCGTCAAGTCGGCCGAGGTGTTGCGCACCCTGGGCGGTAGCATTGAGGATTACTTCGGGACCGGGCTGGTGACACAGGCTCTGGCCGACAGCGGGAAGAATCTGAGACCTTTCGTGGCCATCCAGACCGCAGCCAGCTCAGGCGCTCACCTGACCAAATACTCCAACATCACCGACGTTGACACAGGTCAGAAGAAGCTGATCGTGGACGAGGCCGTCGTGCCGGCCCGACCGGTCTTTGACTACGAGGTGACCTACGGAGCACCGCCCGCGCTGACCGCCGACGGCGCGCTGGACGGCATTGCCCATTCGCTGGAGGTGCTGTACGGCGCTGTCGGCAAGCCGTATTACCCCCAGATGGAAGAGGTGGCGCGCGAGACCATCGAGCTGGTGGTCGAGCACCTGCCACGGGTAATGGACAACCCGCGAGATGCCGAAGGGCGGGAGGCACTGGGCCTGGCAACAGACCTGGGGGGCTACGCCATCATGCTGGGCGGCACCAATGGCGGTCACCTGACCAGCTTCTCGCTGGTCGATGTCCTCAGCCACGGGCGGGCCTGTGCCATCATGAATCCGTACTACACGGTCCTGTTCGCTCCGGAAATCGAGCAACCACTCAGACTCGTAGGCAGCATTTTCAAGCAGGCCGGGTACACAGACGCCGACATCGAGTCGTTAAATGGCCGGGATCTGGGCGTGGCCGTGGCCAATGCGATGATCGCTTTTGCCAAAGCCATCGGCTTCCCGGTCACACTTGACGAAGTGCCCGGGTTTTCCGATGACCATGTTGAGCGGGCCCTGACCGCAGCCAAGAACCCTCAGCTGAAGATGAAACTGGAGAACATGCCAGTACCGCTCACCGCCGACATGGTGGACGAATACATGGGTCCGGTGCTTCAAGCAGCCAGGACGGGAAATCTCGACATTATCAAGAACGTGCCGTAGCACCCGGGTCACTATCTCAACAGATCACCGGGACTTCCAAGGTCTTGATGACTTCGGAAGTCCCGCCTGTAATTCCCAGAGCACAGAGCGGGAGAGGAAGAGACCCGGGGGTCGACATCCCAAGGTCTGAGGAGGGTGCAGCTTATGAAGATCAGATTGGCCTACGGAAAGACGGGGCTGGAAATTACGATGCCCGATGAATGGGACGTGACTGTCGTCGAGCCGAAGTTCGTGCCTGGCTTGCCCGATCCCCAGGCAGCGATGAAGCGGGCGCTCCGGGCGCCGATTGAGTCGTCCCCTCTGGGCGACCTGGTGAAGCCCGATGACAAGGTGGCGATCATCTTCAGCGACATCACCCGTCCCACACCCAACCACGTGATCCTGCCCCCCATCCTGGCGGAGTTGTCGCACATCCCCCGGGAAAACATCACCCTGTTCAATGCCTTGGGCACCCACCGACCCAACACGGAGACAGAACTGCGCGATATGCTGGGCCACGAGCTGGTTGACGGGTATCGAATCGTGCAGAACGATGCCTTTGACACCTCAACTCAGATACATCTGGGAGTTAGCAGCCAGGGACACGAGGTCTGGGTCAACCGGGAGATGGTTGAGTGTGACGTGAGAATCCTGACCGGGTTCATTGAGCCGCACTTCTTTGCCGGCTTCTCTGGCGGAGGCAAGGCGTTGATGCCGGGTATGGCCGGCCAGACGACCGTGCTGGGCAACCACGATGCCAGGTTGATCGGCGATCCGAACGCTACCTGGGGGATCCGGGAAGGCAACCCCGTTTGGGAGGAGATCCAGGAGGTGGCCCACCAGCTCAACCCCGATTTCTTGCTCAACGTGACGCTCAACAAGGAAAAACAGATCACCGGCGTCTATGCCGGCGACCTCGATGCAGCCCACGCTGCTGGATGCGCTTTTGTGAAAGAGACCGCGATGGTTCCGGTGCCCCACCCCTTCGACATCGTGGTCACCACCAATTCAGGCTATCCGCTGGACCTCAATCTGTACCAGGCGGTGAAGGGCATGAGTGCCGCAGCCCAGGTAGTGCGACCGGGAGGCGCCATCGTCATCGCCGCCGACTGCTGGGATGGCATCCCTGACCACGGCCTGTATGGCCAGCTCCTGCGAGAGGCCGACAGTCCTCAATCGCTTCTGGACACAATCCACACGCCCGGCTTTCTGAAACAGGACCAGTGGCAGGCACAAATCCAGGCACAGATCCAGCTCAAGGCCGATGTGTACGTGTACACCGAGAACCTGACCAATGAACAGATCGAGATGGCGTTGTTGAACCCAAGCCCCGGTGTGGAAGAGACCGTGCGCGGCCTACTGGCGGAAATGGGATCCGATGCCCGCATCTGCGTACTCCCCGAAGGCCCGCAGACCATTCCCTATGTGCAAGCATAATGCTGCCAGTGGGGTGAGAAACGAGGTTGTGACGCAAGTTGCCAACCAGATGGAGGGAGTGAAATGGATCTGGGTCTACGTGACAAAATCGCTCTGGTGACCGCATCGAGCAAAGGAATAGGACGCGCTTGCGCCTTGGCCCTGAGTGAGGAAGGCGCCAGGGTGGCAATCTGCGCCCGCGACCCGCAGACCTTGCGGAACACCGCGGACGACATTGGCCGCACCACTGGCAACGAGGTGCTGCCCATCACAGCCGACCTGAGCCAGGCTGATGACTGCCGGCGGGTAGTCGAGCAGACGACAGCTCGCTTCGGCGCACTGCACGTGCTGGTCACCAACAGCGGCGGCCCGCCACCTGGCGTTTTCTCCGACTTCAACGACGAAGACTGGTACCGGGCCGTGGACCTGACCCTGATGAGCACCGTGCGCCTGATCCGGGCAGCCATGCCCATGATGCACGAGCAGGGATGGGGGCGCATCATCACCATTGCTTCAATCTCCGTCAAAGCACCGCTGGACAATCTGATTCTGTCCAACGCGCTGCGACCCGGCGTGGTGGGGATGGCACGCACACTGGCCAACCAGCTGGCGGCCGATGGAATCACGGTCAACAACGTGCTGCCTGGCTCCATTATGACCGGCCGGGTCACCCAACTGGCGGCCGCACAGGCCAGACAGCAGGACAAAACCACCGAGGAGATACTCTCCGGCTACGCTGCCCCAGTCCCGGTTGGTCGCATCGGCAAGCCGGAGGAACTGGCTGCCCTGGTCGCCTTCCTGGCGTCCGAACAGGCCGCATACATCAACGGGACCTCGATTCTGGTGGATGGGGGAAAGTACAAAGGGTTGATGTAGAGCAGAATACTGACCACACCCACAGGGCATAACATCTTGCATGCCCACGGGCCTGGGGGACACGGCCCTTGGGTATGTCTCACTCTCCAACGTGCAACGGCCAGGAAGCAGATGGGCAAGGCCCGGCCAGGAAGCCATCACACTGCCAGCCCCGCCTCGTAACCTGCGCGAATGGCGTCCCCTGCATTCCCCGGTCGCACACAGTCACCTATCCGCACCGGCTTCAACCCGGCAGCCTCCAGTTCCTTCGAGAGCGGGTCGTGGCCCCCCGTTCCCACAGCCAGCACCACCGCGTCCGCTCCCTC
>JAUVRU010000363.1 GCA_030597485.1 Anaerolineae bacterium | reverse complement strand
GGCTTGCCCCCCTCCCTCCTGAGGATGTTCCCCTACGTGCTGGCGATTACCGTGCTGACGATCAGCTCGGCGGTGCGTTTGCGCCGGCGGGGCATGACAGGAGAAATGATCAGTTAACACCAGCCGCCAACAACAACATGCCGGAGAGTGTATATGATGGAGTTCAAGGACCCACACGACTTGCTGGATTTCAGCGGCAAAGCTGCCCTGGTAACAGGGAGCAGCGTTGGCATTGGGGCTGGCATTGCCCGGCGATTTGGACAAGCTGGCGCTGACGTGGCGATTCACTATCACAGCCACGCGGAAGAGGCCCGGAGACTGGCCAGCACTCTGGCAGATATGGGCTGCAGGACGTTGACGGTCAAAGCAGACGTGGCCGATCCGCCAGAAGTGCAGGCGATGGTTGACGAAGTGGTTGCCGAGTTGGGCAAGATTGATGTCCTGGTGAACAACGCCGGGATATACCCTCACGCCGGTCTGCTTGACATGACCCCGTCAGACTGGGATGAGACTGTTGACATCAATTTGAGAGGTGTCTTCCTGTGCACCCAAGCGGTGGCCCGACATATGAGTCGGCGTGGCGAGGGGGGAAGCATCGTCAACATATCCTCGATAGAAGCGGTCAATCCCGCGCCCGGGCACAGCCACTACACGACATCCAAGGCTGGCGTGATGATGTTCACCATGACGGCAGCGCTCGAGCTGGGAGAGCACAACATCCGGGTGAACGCGGTGGCGCCAGGTCTGATCAATGCACCCCAGCTGCCAGCCGCCTGGCCTGAGGGACTGGCACGCTGGCTCGACCGAGTGCCGCTTGGTCGTGTCGGCGAACCTGAAGACATTGGCGATGCCTGCCTGTTCCTGGCATCTGATGCCGCCCGCTGGATCACCGGCGTTCATCTCGTTGTGGACGGCGGGGTCCTGACCAACCAGATATATTGATCCGTTGACACAGGGAGACTCGTCATGTTACTGGAAAACAAGGTAGCGTTGGTAACCGGCGCAGGACAGGGCATCGGACGAGGGGCGGCCATCGCTCTGGCTGAAGAAGGGGCGGATGTTGTCGTCGCAGATATCAAGGAAGCACCGCTGAAGGAAACAGCCGTGTTGGTGAAGGGGCTTGGTCGTCGCGCTTTGCCGCTGCGGATGGACGTCACCTCGGCAGACGATGTTCAGACAGCGGTGGAGAGGATTCTCGCCGAGTTCCATCAACTTGATATCCTGGTGAACAACGCCGGTGTCTGCAAGCTCAATCCTGTGTTGGACATCTCACTCGAAGACTGGGACCTCACGCTGGACGTCAATGTGAAGGGCCTCTTCCTGTGTTGCAAGATGGTAGCGCAACAGATGATCAGCCAGGGAAGCGGTGGAACCATCGTGAACATTGCTTCCAATGCGGGCAAGGTAGGCTTCCCCAGTATGGCGGACTACAATGCCTCCAAAGCGGCGGTGATCAATCTGACGCGTTGGCTGGCGGCCGAACTGGCCCCCCACGGGATCAACGTCAATGCGGTGTGTCCAGGGGCAGTCGACACGGACATGTTACTCGACTGCGCCCGGTGGATCTGTGACCGATCAGGAGAAGGGGACCCGCACGAATTGGTCCAAACGTTTGCCCCGGAACAGTTGGGACGCCTCATCAAGCCAATTGAGGTTGGGCGTGTGATCGCTTTCCTGGCCTCGGACAAGGCGACGATCATTCGCGGTCAATCGATAAATGTTGATGGCGGCAGCACCCCCTACTGACGGTCCCGGCACCACTCGTCAGCCGGCGGGCTGGCAGAGACGTAGAAGAGACGCCCCCAGGGGCGAATCCTTGCGAAGGTTTCAGGCCTTCGCAAGGGCCGACGACGCAGACCCAGTCCTGATGCTGATGTCTTGTCAGCTGGAGTGAACAGCATGACCAGATATTTCGTCTTCTTCGACGTAGATGAAACACTGGTGTATCAGAAAGGCTCAGTGCGCGCGGCCATGGCGCTGGCACTACACCAGGTCTACGGCGAAACCGGCCCCATAGATGACTTCGTCATGGATGGCAAGACCGACTGGCAGATATTTGGGGAGTTGTTGGCCCTAGCGGGCCTTCCACAGGATGTCATCAGCGGCAAGTTGAAGCAGGTGTTCGATGCCTATTGCCGCATCTATCCCCAAATAGCACAAGGGGACAGCATCGAAGCCTGCCCCGGCGCGGCCCAGCTGTTGGACATCCTGGCCAAAGAGGTCCAGGAAGGGAAGATGACCCTCGGTCTGTTGACGGGAAACCTGGAACCCATCGCTTACGCAAAACTCCACGCCGTTGGCATTGACACTGGTGTCTTCGAGCTGGGTGCTTTCGGCAACGATGGTAGGGATCGCATCACGTTAGCCCAGGTTGCCCGGGAGCGAGCCAGCAGAGTGCTGGGGTCGGAGATTCAGGGCGAAGACATCGTCATCATTGGAGACACCCCCCACGACATCAGATGTGCACAGGCTATCGGCGCCAGGGTGATTGTCACATCAACGGGCAGGTATTCTCTCACAGAGCTCCGGACATATCAGCCCACTTTCGGCTTCCCCGACCTGACCCCGGTGGAGGCCATCGTGCGGGCAATCAAGGGGTAGACAGCAGAGACGGAGGAGGTTCTGGGTGGCGGGAGACAGAGTGGATGCGATCGCAGACAGCGTGATTGGGGGCGATCAGGAACGGGTAACGGAATTGGTGGGGCAGGCGTTGGCCGAAGGACTGGACCCGCAGGCGATACTCGAAGGGGGTCTGACTGCCGCGATGCAGGTGGTCGGAGATGAGTTTGCCAAGGGTGAGCTCTTCATCCCTGAGATGCTGCTGGCTGCCAGGGCCATGCAGCAGGGCGTTGACCTGCTTGCCCCGTATCTGGTGGACACACCTCAGGACACGAAGGGGACAGCGGTAATCGGTACCGTGCAAGGCGATCTGCACGACATTGGCAAGAACCTGGTGGGCGTGATGTTGAAGGGAGTAGGCTTGAAGGTCGTTGACCTGGGGACCAATGTATCGCCAGATGCCTTTGCAGAGGCAGTACGAACCCACCGCCCCCAGATTGTGGGACTGTCAGCCCTGTTGACCACGACAATGATCAATATGGAAGTCGTCATCGATGCCCTGCGGGAAGCGGGGATCAGGGACCAGGTCGAAGTGATGGTGGGCGGCGCACCGGTGACTCAGGAGTTTGCCGAAGAGATCGGTGCCGACACCTACGCCGACGATGCCGGCGCTGCAGCACAGATAGCACTGGCATTGATCCACGAACGACGGCCGAAAGTGCCGAGACCCGAACCCGGCGCCGAGTTGCGCGCCCCCGGATTGGCGGAGCCTTCAGGAGAGAAGCCGGCCATCCACGTGGAAGACCTGGCACCCGATTTGGCATTGCCCCACAAGGACCGCGTACACGACGCGATGCATCTCCAAGAGGGCCCGGTGCCCTGGGTCGAGATTGTGGTGGATGAAGTGGTGATGGCCAAGGTTCTGGGCCAGGTCCCGCGTGACTGGATGCCGGAGAGCGAAGCCGAGACCAAGTTGGGACTGAGTTGGGAGGAGAAGGTCGATTTTGCCCGCCGCGTGGGACTGAGCGCACTGGGTATTTTTCATTGGGAAAACCTGGGCAGCCACCAGACCGGAGAGTTCCAGGTAGTTGCCAGGAAGTC
>JAUVRU010000307.1 GCA_030597485.1 Anaerolineae bacterium | reverse complement strand
ACTCTCCTCAGAGCGAACAGCCTCCCCCAAGAATGTGACAACGTATGTCGAATGTGGTATACTGCGCCCCAATGGCCGGGGTCCGCCCGAACCATCCGGGCTTTCGTGCTATCGAGGAGGGAGCAATGGCTCCACGTAGACCTTCGGCATCATGGGCTGCGTTTGTCCTGTTTTTTCTCACGATGGTCGTCGTTACCGTTGTCCTGGACTGGGCCAACGGCCTGTTGGCGATGCGTTATCTGGCCATCCAGATTGGACTGATAATTCTTGGCATTGGCGTTTTCGCCCTTGTCGGCTGGCGTGTACCCCAGATCACAGCCCAACAAGGGGCGCTGCTTGCCTTCACCGTGGGCGCGCTGACCATCATCCCGGCCATTCTGATGGGCCTGGGAGACATGCCTGGGTTCTGGCCACAGTACTTCCTGGTTGCTTCTGGCATGGCCGCCGGCAGTTTCCTGGCCCTCCTGTTCGTGCGGCTTTCCGGTCATCTGTCCAAGCACGACTAGCAGGTGAGCCATACTGATATTCGACAAGACACACCGCGACGTTATGTCAACATTTTTCGAGACAGAATTGAATCGATAGCTGCCCGTGCGGGGGACTCTGCCCTTGCCTGGACGCCGCATTGGCAATGTGTGAGAAGATGAGACCGACTGTGAACGCAGCTGAAGCTTCAACACCGATCTGCTGTAGTATGGGGATCATAGCCCACAACGAAGAAGAGAATATCGATCAGTTGCTCCACGCCGTGCGCAACCAGCGGTTGCATCAGGTGAAGATCACAGAAATCATCGTGGTCGCCTCCGGCTGCACTGATCGGACTGAGGACATCGTGCGTCAGCACATAGCCGAAGACGGTCGCATACAGTTGCTGGTGCAGGAGAAACGGGAAGGAAAGACGTCGGCTGTCAACCTCTTCCTGGCCAGCGGCAGCGAGAGCATCTGCGTGGTCGAAAGCGGCGACACGCTGCCTGACAAAGACGCCATTGAAAACATGGTGCGCATGTTTGCTGATCCGGCGGTGGGCATGACCGGCGCACACAAAGTCCCGGTGAACACTCCCAGCCACATCGTGGGTTTCATGAGTCA
Organism: Anaerolineae bacterium; assembly: GCA_030597485.1. GTDB lineage: Bacteria > Chloroflexota > Anaerolineae > 4572-78 > NAK82 > JAUVRU01. Next base: position 2,972 of record JAUVRU010000307.1, on the reverse strand, counting down.
CCTGCGCTTGCAGATGGAACACCAATTGTGCCTTGAGATTCCCCGCCTGGGAGAATTGATCGCCTTCCGCAAGGTTTTCGACCACATACCTCCCGACGTGGCCATGGATGAGGCCTTTGTGGAAGCTCTGGTCATCCGCCGCGGTCTCCAGGTACGGTATGCGCCCGACGCCGTGGTGTACAACATGGGCCCCGAGACGCTCAGCGATTTCATCAAACAACGGCGCCGCAACTATGCGGGACACCTGCACCTGCAACAGAAGTACGGTTATCGGGTTTCCAGTCTCGATCGGGGACGGGTGCTTCGATTGGCTCTGAGTGAAATCTGGGGCGCAGTTCAACTCGTCTGGACTCTGTTCGCCCTGGCCAGCATCGAGGCCCTTGCCCGCGTGCTGGGCTGGTGGGACTACCGCGTTCGCAAGAAGCGGCACGAGGTGTGGGATATCGCCTGGACAACCAAGAGGGTAACCCGGCCGGTTGACCTGCGCGATGCGCATCTCACGGGGCCGAACGGCCGGTCCCGCCAAGACTAGCGTTCCGGTGGCTGTCTTGTCCACAATCTGACCGGCCGTCGCGTGCAGCATCCACAGGCCACCGATGCCAGCACACCATCCACCTGCATTTGGCCTGTCTTGATGTGTTATGGTCAGGCCAATTTCGATGAGAAATGAGGATGTAGTTTGAGAGATCGACTGATCACCGTGGTGAAGATTGTCGTCAGTCTGGGATTGATCGCTTACCTTTTCACCCGCATGGACCTTGCCCAGGTCGGCAGCCTCCTGAGCGCAGCCAACTATTGGTATCTGCTGCCAGCAGCCCTGCTGTACCTGGCTGCCATGTCGAACGCCGGCCTGAAATGGTACGTGCTGCTGCGGGCGCAGGGGATTTCCGTTCCTTTTCGGGCCGTGCTCAGCTACACGTACGTTGGCTTCTTCTTCAACAACTTCCTGCCCGCCAACGTGGGCGGTGACCTGATGCGCGGCTATGGGATGGCCCGCTACACCGAGAAGCCAGCTGAGGCGGCCGTCAGCGTCGTCGTGGATCGGATCGTCGGGTTGATGGCCTTCATATTCTCCGCCGCGATCGCAACCGCGATAGCGGTTCTGGTGATGAACCATGAAGGACTGAAAGGGATTGAGACGATTGCCCTGGCCGGCTTCCTGGCCGTCGCCGGTGGATTTGCCGTCATACTCAGCCGCCGGGTGCGGGACCTCGTTGCCCGGGTGTTTCGCTGGAAGCCACTGGCACCGCTGGCATCGCTCTACGAACGTCTGTCTGATGCACTGGATGCCTATCGCCACAACTACGGGGCACTGGCGTTGGCCTTCTGTCTGTCGTTGCTCACCTTGGTGCTGACGAGCTTCACTGACTACCTTATCGCTCAATCCCTGGGCGGTGGCATGCCCCTCATCTACATCTTCATCTTCAATCCGATCATCGCCTTCGTGCTTCTCGTTCCCATCTCAATTGGCGGGCTGGGCGTTACCCAGGCTGCCTATCCGTTTTTCTACGGGCTGGTGGGGGTGTCCCCGAGCCTGGCTTTCGCCGTGTCACTGCTCAAGCAGCTGGTGATCTACGTTACCAGTCTGCCCGGAGGCATTCTGTGGTGGCGCAGCAGAGCTGGCGCTGGTAAAGCAGTTCGACCAGCTGGGCCCGCCACCTCTGGCAACTAGCCATCTGATCCCGAGTGTCAATGCAGCCACAAGTCAAACTGGAGAGATGAGGGCGAGCGGGATGCAATGGGCATGATCTCCCGACAACTCTATGCTTCATCTGGAATCAAAAGGCTGGACGATGATGGCTAGACGCCACTGTCTATCAATTGACGAGGCCCGTGCCTTGTATGGAGAAGTGGTTGATTCCACTCACGACTTCGACCACGTCATGCGCGTCTATAGATTAGCGGAACGCATCGGGCAGGCTGAAGGGGCCGATATGCCGGTGCTGCGAACGGCCTGCCTGTTGCACGACATCGCCCGTGCCGACCAGGAGACGGGCCGGGTGCCCGACCACGCGGCAGAGGGTGCCTGTCGGGCCCGCGATCTGTTGTCCGCTCGCCCGCCCCAGTTCGTCGATGCGGTGGCACATGCCATCGCCGCCCACCGCTTTCGAGGAGACGACGTACAGCCGAGGACACTGGAAGCCAGGATATTGTACGATGCCGATAAGCTGGATGCCATTGGCGCGGTTGGTATTGCCCGGGCGTTCTGTTATGGCGCTCATCAAGGCCAACCGTTATGGGGACCTCCCGACGCCGATGCCCACACGCCGGTGAAGGAATTCGCGGTTAAACTGAGCAAGATCAAGGACATGCTGTTTACCGAGACAGCTCGCGCCATGGCTGAGGAACGGCACCATTTCATGGTCCAGTTCTTCCAGCGGATGGCGGCCGAGGTATCGGGGCAGGCATAGGGACTCGCTGTATCGTGGACCAGACCACAGAGCAAGCACCAATCATCCTGTCGGCAAGCGATATTCGCCATCTGCTGACGCGGCCATTGCCGGGCACCGATGCACAGATGAGAATGGCCCCTCAGCGGAGTGTTGGAGGCATTCTGGATACCACCGATCCGGCTGCGCGCCGTCAGGCCGCGGTGCTGATATTGCTCTTCCCGCGGGGCGACTGTGTGCACTTCGTGCTCACCCGCCGCAGCGACCAGGTCGCCTATCATAAGGGCCAGATATCGCTGCCTGGTGGCACTCGACAGGACGACGAGCGATTGCCGGACACAGCGCTGCGGGAGACCGGTGAAGAACTGGGGATCCCGACCGCCGACGTGGAGATGGTGGGGCATCTTTCGCCCCTTTTCATCCCCACCAGCAATTACTGTGTCCACCCTTTTGTGGGATGCCTGGCCAGTGCCCCCGCCGTCCATCCTAATCCAGTTGAAGTCGCCGAGGTGTTGGAGGTATCGCTGGCATCGCTGCTTGACCCGGCTGCTCGCAAGGTTGAATACTGGCAGTATCCGGATT
>JAUVRU010000359.1 GCA_030597485.1 Anaerolineae bacterium | reverse complement strand
GCGTGGATGTCGCTACGCTGTCGCTGGCCCACTACCGGGCCACCGTTGACCCTGATGACGAGGACGAACGATGGTCCGCCTTGTTGAAGACTGCCACACTGCTGCTGGACGCCTTCTTCAACCAGCACCAGACCCTCGTCTCCCCTACCCTCTTGCTTACCGGAAATGACCTTATCCGGGAATTCAGGTTGGCGCCGGGGCCATCCATAGGCCAGTTGCTGGCAGCGCTGGGCGAGGCACAGGCGGTTGGAGAGATAACCGACCGCCAGCAGGCGCTACAATGGATGAGGAACCGGATCTCCGATCACGGCCACTGATCCGTTTCTGGACTGCCAACCAACAGCATCTGGCCGGATTCCGGCGGCCACGCGCCGCTCATAAGCGTGAGCGGCGGCCGGCAGCTATCAGGCTGGGGGTCGTTGATCCAGCCGGGCACGGCGATGGCTGAGCCGGGTACGCACATCGCTGGCCAGGCGCCGGGCACGTTCCGGTGCGTCGCCCACGTAGTCGCCGGCATCAAGCAGAGCCCGTACTCGCTCCGGTGACAGATGCGCCAGCACCTGGTCGTCGGCGCCCAGGCTCTCAAGGAGGGGATTCGGCTGACCGGCCTTCACTGCAGCCCAGGCAGCCATACTGTGCGAGCGCATGACCTCGTGCATGGCCTGACGATCGGCGCCCGCCTTGACCAGCTCCATCAACAGACGCTCGGTGGCAGCAAAGGTGCCATAGGCTTGCAGTGTGCGAGCTCTCGCCTCCGTATCAATGGACAGGTCTCGCCCCAGCCGGGTTGACCGCCGCACCACCTCCTCGGTGGCGATGAAGGCCTCTGCCAAAACCACACGCCGATTGGCCGAGTCGTCCAGCGTGCGCTCCAGCAGACTGTGGGCGGCGTTATCCCATGCCACGCGTGGCAGCGCGGCTACGTAACGGGCCAGGCTGCCCACATTCTCAGCATTGATCGGGTTGCGTTTGAACGGCATCGCACTCGATCCCACCTGACGCTGTGCGAAGGGCTCGGCCCATTCCCCCAGCGGCGGCTGCTGCAGCAAACGCAAATCAAATGTGAACTTGTGCAGCGAGCCAGCCACGCCGGCCAGGGCGTTCAAGACCAGCCAGTCTTGCTTCCGCGGATAGGTCTGGGTGGACACAGCAAAAGGCCTGAGTCCAAGCGCGTCCATCGCCCGCTCTTCCATCTCAGTGGCAGCCTCGGCGGAACCCAGAAGCTGCACGTAGGAGGCCGACGTGCCCACCGCTCCTTTGAACCCCTTGCCGCGGATCCCCTCCCAAACACGATACAGCTCCTCAAAATCGGTCGCCAGGTCTTGCGCATACTGCGCCATGCGATACCCGACTGTGGTCGGCTCGGCCGGCTGCAGGTGGGTGAAACCCATACAGGGCTGATCCGCCCAGCGCTCAACCTGGGCAGCCAGCGCTTGCAGCAGGAGCCCGAGATTTGTCAGGATCAGGCCCAGCCCGGCCCGAATCCGAAGCACTTCGGCGTTGTCCTCCACATCCATGGAAGTTGCGCCCAGGTGAAGGATCGCTCCCCCAGCAGGACATTGGCTGGCATAGGTTCGCAGTTCTGCCATCAAATCGTGCATTATCTCGGCCTCAATCTGGTGGGCCTGCCCCATATTCACGTCATCCACGTGCGCGCGCAAGTCGGCAACCTGCGCCTCGGAGACCAGCCCAGAAGACTGCTGCGCCTCGGCCAGTGCCAGCCATATCTGTCGCCAGAGCCGCCGTTTGTGTCGCTCGCTCCACAGAGCGCGCATGGCTTCGCTGCCATAGCGCCAGGAAAAGGGCGAGGCATATGCCTCGTGCTCAGTCTCGTGATCGGCCATGGATTCACCCTTTCAGGCCACGCCTGCAACGTGACACCCACCCCGGGGGTTTTGGCACCCCTCTCTAGGGTTTCGTAGGTCACGCTTGCAGCGTGACACCCACCTGTTCTCCGGCTTGTCTTGAATGACACATGCTGATAGAATAAGCATAAGCACACGGCGTTTGGCCTGCCTGTGCCCGGCCGGTTCGTTGATAGTGCCCGACGATGCGGTGCCAGCCGCGAGCATTGCCCCAATCCGCATCACCACTCGGTAAGCAAACATACCACAAGTCATGGACCCGGTCAACCCGAATCTCCAGTCCGTTACCTGCCGGTCACGATGCCAGATCAACGGAGCGCTGGACTTGCGGCGCTGGCGCGCACAAGAGGAGCGTATGACAGACACATCCCCAGAAAAGACGATACGCGCCCACGTTCTTATCGCCGGTCGAGTGCAGGGCGGAAGTTTCCGCTGGTACACCCAGCGCAAGGCTCAGGAACTGGGCCTGACCGGCTGGGTGCGCAACTTGTGGGACCGCCGGGTGGAAGCAGTCTTCGAGGGCGAAGAGGATGCGGTGCGCAAGGCAGTAAACTGGTGCCCCGTTGGACCTCCCACGGCATATGTGGAAGACGTCCAGGTGAACTATGAGACGCCGACTGGCGAATTCACTTCCTTTCGCGTAAAATACCTATAGCTTAAAGAATACCTGTCAAGAGGTAGGTTTCGGCCGATGGTGACTGCGAGATCGCAATCCGATGACCGAAAACAAATACTGATCCTGACAGCTGACGCTGGCTCAGGACATCGCAGCGTGAGTTTGGCCATTGAGACTGCCATGCAGGAGCAGTATGGCGACCGTTGCGCCACTGCCATCATCAATCCGCTGCGCGAAGAAGGGTCACCCAGCATATACCAGACCGTCACCGAGCAGGGCTATGATGATCTGGTGCAGAACGACCCAGGCCTCTACGAATTGACCTACCGGGTGAGCGATTCGATAGCCACCGCCGCTGTCATCGAACAGGTATCGTCGGCGCTCCTGCACAGCACCTTGAAACACATTATGGAGCGGCACCATCCAGACGTGGTGGTCTGCACTCATCCTCTTTATCTGGAGCCGCTCAATTTCGTCTTTGCCCGGGTCGGTAAGGCTGTGCCGTTGGTCACCGTTGTGACGGATTTGGTGACCGTGCACACGATATGGTTCAACCCCCGGGTCAGTCTGTGTCTGACACCCACCAAACAGGCGCTCAAGAAGGCACTGCGCAATGGCGTCCCCAGGGATCGTATCCACGTGACGGGTCTGCCGGTCCATCCTCGCTTTGGCGCCGAAACCCGTCCACCAGCTGAGATTCGTGCCGAGCTGGGTTGGGAAACGGACGCGGTGACAGTGCTCATCGTGGGTGGCACCCGCGTGGCCAACGTCCTAGAAATCGCCCGCCTCATCGACCGGGCCGGCCTGAAGATTCAGCTGGCGATTGTGGCCGGCAGCGACGAGGCGCTGTACGCGCAGCTTGTCGACGAGCCGTGGCAGGGCAACGTGCACGTGTACGGCTTCGCACATAACATGCCGGCACTGATCCGGGCCAGCAATGTGGTAGTGAGCAAAGCGGGCGGGATGATAGTAAGCGAGACCCTGGCCTGTGGTCGGCCGCTCATACTGAGCAGCGCCATCCCGGGCCAGGAGACGGGAAAGGTGGAATACGTCACCGCCGGCGGAGCAGGTGATTGGGCCGGTTCACCCACGGACGTGCTGGCATCTCTGGTACGTTGGTTGGAGCCCGACACCACCGTGCTGGAAGAACGGACTGCCAAAGCGCATCGCCTGGGCCGCCCTGATGCCGTGTACAAGTCAGCCGATCTGATC
>JAUVRU010000007.1 GCA_030597485.1 Anaerolineae bacterium | reverse complement strand
GGTGCGTGAGTCGTCGTCGGTTGGCGCTCCGACAGTGCGCGTTGCAAGCCTTTGATGCCATGTTGTCCCCGCCCGTTGGGCGGGGATTTTCTATTTGGCGGCCATGCCAACGTGCGCGCCTTTGAGCGCGAAAACGACACCGCCCACTTCATCACCGGGGCCGAGCTCGGTGACGCGCTTTCTCCAATCGACGTGCCGCTGGTGGTGCTCGAGGCTGGCAGTTTAGTCGCTTCCGCCCTTCTCGAGAGTGGGGTGGGGAGCGTAATCGCCTTCGCCCGAACGGCTCGATTGCTGGTGGAGCGCTTCTGTGCTGAGCTTGTCAATGGCCTCCCGGTGGGTCAAGCGCTGAACGAAGCCCGGGGCCGGCCACACACAGACCCCGGGCGCCGGTTGCGCTTGGACTCTGGCACCCACACCATTGATATCCAGGACTGGTTCGTTCCCCAACTGCACCAAGCGGACGCGGATCCAGTTCTGACGTTGTGTCGGGCTTTGCCCTCTGTGGAGGAGGTATCGGCTGCCGTCGCCCCTGCATATGGCGAGGCCAGATATGGGGGCAGGACTGGCAGACTTCACAACTTCTCGCCCCCGCCCACCTACGGTTTCCACGGGAGGGCGCGGGAGCTGCTTGGCCTGGAACGCGCCCTCCGGGGCCGCTCGGCTGTGCAGTTGTGGGGCGTGGATGGCATAGGAAGGACAGCTCTAGCCCGCGAGGTGGCGGCCCTGGTGGCTGCGCACGGGATCGCTCGAGACGGCTGTCTTCTGCAACTGTGCCGACACGGCGGGTGCTGAGCAGATACTCCAGGTCATCAGGCCCCTGTCGCCGGGATGGCGCTGGTTGCTGCCCACTAGCAACCGATCCTCCTGAAGATCGCTCACGGGCTGTTGGGCTTGAGGAAACCCAACTGTTCTCCACCGTCCACAATCATTACCTCGCCGGTGACGAAGTCGGCCTCGATCAGGTACATCACCGCCCGGGTGACGTCGTCGACGCTGCCCCAGCGACCAAGCAGGTTCTTGTGAGCAGCCCCCGCGATCTGTTCCTGGGTGTACCCGGGGGGCGGTAACACCAGGCCGGGTGCCACCGCGTTGACCCGCACGGTCGGAGCCAGTTCCAGCGCCAACTGCCGGGTCAGGGCCAGCAAGGCCGCCTTGCCCACGCTGTGGGCGGCGAAGTTGGGCCACGGCTGCCAGGCTGCCAGATCCACGACGTTAATGATGAAGCCCTCACCACGCTCCAGCATGATGGGGGCCACTGCATTGGCACAGTAGAAGGGGCCGTGGATGAGGATGTCGGTCACCCGGTGCCAGGCAGCGATGTTCTGGGTGGGGAAAGGGGTCTTCTCGAAGCGGGATGCGCTGTTGACCAGGATGTCTACCGCACCCAGACGGTCTCTGGCGGCCGTCACCATCTCCTGCACTTGGTCGTGGTCGGATACGTCCGCCTGGATGGGCAGTGCCCTTACGCCCAGCGCGCGCGCTTCGGCGGCAGTGGTCTCGGCTGCGTCGGCCGAGGTGTGGTAGTTAATCACCACATTGGCCCCAGCTCGTGCCAGTGCCAGCGTGATGGCCTTGCCCACTCGGTGCGCGCCGCCAGTGACGAGAGCGGTCTTGCCTCCTGGATCCATGGCCACCTCAACTCAAATGGAAACCCCGAGCCTCACGCTCGTGGCGCAGCTCAAGTGCGCCACCCAAGGCTGCATACTGGGCTTATTGGCGGCGCACCACCTCAAAACCGGGCCCGGAATCGGCCGTCAGGTCAACCGTCACCTCACGTCCCCCGCACCCGTCCACCAGATCGTGCGCTCGCCCTCGCACCTCGGTCACGCCGGCCGGGATGACAATGCCGCTCTGACTGCGGGTGAAGGGCTGCTCGCTCTCATGGGGGTGAAGCAGCAACCGGGTGAAGGGGCTGTCCGGGTCTGGCTTGAGGACAGTGCCCTCCGGGGTGACGACGTCCCAGCCGTCGGCGTAATCGTCCCAGCCCGTGTCTGGATGCGCCACGGTCACATAGAAGGTCCAACCGCCATCGGCAGATTGCACCGCCCGCACATGGCCCACGTCGGCGTTGCCAGTCCCCGCGCTTGTTGGTAATGGCGAAGGGGTGATGGTTATCTTGGGCACGTCAGTGAGCGTGGGCATGGGCTGCACCCGCGAGGCGGTTGGCAGGCCACTGCAGCCAGCGGCGAACCAGATCAGGAAAAGCGCAACCAGTGTTGTCACGGGTAAACGGGACGAGACCATCACTGGCGCGCAGGCAGCGCGGCAACCGCTTCGCATCGCCGCGACGGCGTACTAATAGGTGATGACACGAGGGAGCTGCCTGGCCTGCTTGATCCAACTGGCCACGTCCGCCCGAGCCGGCAGGCGGCGAACCAGTCTCTTCTCCCGGTTGACCTCTACCAGTCTCTGGTACAGGTTTTCGGCATTGCGTTGTGCCAGCTCGGGCACGGTGTCGACCCCACCCTCCTCCAGCAGGTCGGCGTACTCCTCCTGGACACCCCGGACACGAAAGAGATCGACGTGGTTGACCCACTCCAGGATCAGGCTGTCGCTGATGCCGGTCTTGTCGGCGATCTCTTTGCGGCCCTGCGGGGTGGCGCCTTGCTTGAGCAGTGCATCGGTGGTCCCGATACCCGCGCCTCGCAGCCTCTCCGCGTAGACTGGTCCCACACCTTCGATGTCCTTCAAGTTCGCCATGGTGTTTTCTCCTTTGTGTGCTATACGTCGTTTGGCTGGTCTATCGCATCTGGCCGCTGTTCTCCGGGCTCTGAGTGCTGTCTGAGCCTGACGCTGTGGGCGTTGATGCTTGGATCTCGCTCAAATGCCGCGCCGCAGGAGGAACGACCCGGTACGTTACGCCATTATGGCACCTATAGGGCAACAATGCAAGTCCGAGGGGCAGGTCGGCGATTATCCACAAATCCTTCAAGTCAATCGATCTCCGGAGTCGAGGCTTTCGCCGGGCTTTGGGTCACGTGGGACCGCCTGAAGGCTCGAATCCATCAAATTTACTGCCAAACAAACGCGTTGTGGGTAGTCACCCGTCACAGGCCATTGTAACGGGCTGTCAAATGTGATATAATGAATCTAAGGAAATATCTCTCGACCATTCCGCTCGCACCGATGCGTGCGTGGTGGATATATGCAATGACATCATTTAAGGAGGTGTTCAGGTGAAGAGAATCGGCATCGGACTGGTACTGGCGTTCGTCCTGTTACTGGCTCTGGTTAGTGTGACGGCGGCCCAGGGACCCTATCCCTATCCGTCTCCCTACTACTACGGCCCGGCCTACTACCCTGGTCCCCCAGCAGATTACTACTACGGCTTCAGAGATGGCTATTACACCGGTTACGACCGGGGCTACTATACTGGCTACAGTGTAAGCCCGTACCCGTACTACGGATACGGCTACGGTGGCTACGGTCAGGTGTACTACGATCGTTTTGGCGGTGGCTACAGCAGCGGCCCCTATCAGGGTGCCTTTGCCCGCTTTGGCGGCGGCTACATCATTCGCTGATTGACTGCAGGCGCCGAGAATGGTAACAATAACTGTTGCCTCGCCGGCAACAGCACGGTGGCTGACCGGACAGGCAATCCGTGCTGTCGGGTGCTGGCTTTGTTCTTGGACGCTCCAATCATATCTAATCGGTCGGAGCAGCCGCGTCAGGAGGAATACCAGTCAGGAGATTCGGCCCAGAGGCCTGGCCCATATTATGGCGGGTACGGCTACTACGTAGGCTACGGTGACGGTTATTATGCCGGCTATCCAGTTCTTTACGGTGGTTACAGTGGCAGCTACTACACAAGTACTTATCAGGGACGGCACATTGGTTACAGCGATCCCTACGTGACTGCCTGCGATCTGTACTCGAGCATGTATCCGCCCGGTGTCTGTCCCTAGCAGGGGCATGCCCCAACCATACAGGCTCACAATCAGGGGGATGGAGCATTGGTTCTGCTCCGTCCTTCTTTTCTGTGCGATAGGGGGCGATACGATGCTGCCCCTGGCGTACCGCGGACAGCGTCAATCACTGTGCCCGGATTTGTGGACTGATGGATTGGCGCTATACTGGTGGGCAGATGGGTCAGGAGCGGGACATGGAGCCTCAATGGTTGGCGTGGACGAAGCGGCTGCAGGCCATCGCACAGAACGGACTCACCTTCGCAGAGAACCCCTTTGACGTGGAGCGCTACCAGGCCGTGCGGGAAGTGGCGGCTGAGATGCTGGCGGCCGGTTCGGGCACGAGCGTAGAGCGCGTGCTGGACCTTCTCATCCAAGAGGCTGGCTATGCCACCCCCAAGGTCGACGTGCGTGGGGTCGTCTTTCGTGACGATGCCTTGTTGTTCGTGAGAGAGCGCATAGATGGGGGCTGGACACTGCCAGGTGGATGGGCCGATGTCGGCGAGTCACCTGGCGAGAGTGTGGTGCGGGAGATCCACGAGGAGTCGGGCTACCGGACACGTGCGGTCAAGGTGTTGGCCGTGTACGACAGGACCAGGCACGGCCAGGTGCCGCCGCACCCACATCATATCTACAAGCTCTTCTTCTTGTGCCAGCTGACGGGGGGCACGGCCGCCGCCAGCACGGAGACGGACGGCGTGGCTTTCTTTCCCGAGGCTGAGGTCCCGGATCTCTCGCTAGGACGTGTGACCCCGAGGCAGGTGGCGCGCATGTTCGAACACCACCGCCATCCAGAGTGGCTCACAGACTTCGACTGAGCCCTCCATTCTCTGAGGTGGAGTCGCGAACCCGGTCCCGAGTGGACTGAAAGATGGCCGTCCTGCAAACCCGGCGAGCACGCCAACAACTGGTTTCCTGCGGCGTGGTGCTCCCCGGGGGCACGACAACGCTGGGGGCCATTGGGGTTAAACTGCCATGAAGGTGCAATCTCATTCAGTCGCAATCATAGAAGGCCTTCTGGTCACCATCATCTGGGCCTCGTCCTTCGTCTTCGTCAAGATGGCGCTGGCCTACATGGGGCCGCTGACGATAGCCGGCTTGCGGTATTTCATTGGTTTCCTCGTCTTGCTGCCATTCCTGGCCCCCCGTCTTCGCGGCCTTCGAGGTCTGCCGCCGCGCCTGTGGGTTCGGTTGCTTGCCATCGGCATCACCGCCTATACGATCGCCAATGGCGCAGCTTATCTCAGTCTGAGGTATCTGCCGGCAGTAACCCTCTCCTTCATGATGAACCTTGGCCCCCTTCTGGTGTTGTTCGCCGGCGTGGTTTGGCTCCGAGAGATACCAACGCGATTACAGGCAGTCGGCGTCACCGTGACCCTTGCCGGAACTGCGTTGTTTTTCTCACCCGGTCTCAGTTCTGGAGAACCGCTGGGCTTGGCGATTGCAGCGGTGGGGATGATCAGCTTCGTGACCTTTGGCATCTTGGCGCGGGGACTTGCCAAAGATGGCGACATAGATACGCTATCCCGAACGGCGATTCCTCTGGCCATCGGTGGAGGTTTTCTCCTGCTCATAGCGCTTCCCCTGGAAGGCGTGCCCGCAATGACGCTGAACGGTTGGGCCATTATCCTTTTCCTGGCGTTCGTCAACACGGCGTTGGCGTACGTGCTGTATCACCACACCGTGCAGGTGCTCACAGCGCTGGAGATGAACGTGCTGCTCAACCTGTGCCCGCTGGGAGCGGGGCTCCTGGCGTGGTTTCTCCTGGGCGAGACCCTGACCGCTGTTCAGATCCTGGGGCTGCTTGTCGTTGTCTTTGGCGTCACCCTGGTTCAGCAGATGCGCCCACGTTGATTCCCATCCAGGTGCCCTGTCCATCGGGCGCAGGCTGTGGGTGGGCAGGGCGGGTGCCTGAGCTCAAGACTGACGGAGAAGTAGACTGAACACCTGTTGAAATCAGACTCCCGGCCGTCAAGGATCTGTGGTATAATCATGATAAGGATGTTCGCCACACAGTTGTCCAGTGCAAACGAAGATGTTCAAGGAGGTGTGACATGACAGTCATCACCATTTCCCGGCAGTTTGGCAGCGGTGGCTTCGAGATCACGAACCGAGTATGTGAGCTGTTGGGGTATCGCTACCTCGACAAGCTGCTGATGACGCAGGTAGCCGCTGAGGTAGGGCTGCGCGGCGAGGAACTGGCTGACTTCTCGGAGGAGCATCATCAGGCGAAGAGATTCCTGGACCGTCTGCTCATGCCTGGATGCCACGGCGTCGTCCGGATTTCGGTCCGGTCGCAGGACCCTTCGGGGAGAGAGACCTTGAGCGAGGCTCAGCTGGACCAGGCGCGGTGCGCGAACCTGGTTCGGACTGCCATATATGCTGCCTATGAGCAGGGCGATGTGGTCATTGTCGGGCGCGGTGGGCAGGCGACGCTGCAGGACGTGCCCGATGTATTGCACGTTCGCATCGAGGCGCCATTGGCAGACCGGATTCTTCGCACACAGGAGCGAGAAGGCGTGGGCCCCGACGAGGCCCGTGAGCTGGCCAGAAACCATGACCAAATGGCCGCCAAGTACCTGGCAACGCTTTTCGATATTCGGTGGGACGATCCCCTGCTCTATCACCTGGTGGTCAACACTGGCAAGCTGGATCTGGAAGCAGCCGCCTTGACGATTGTGAGCCTAGTCCAACAGTTGCGGGCTGATCCGGTCGCTTGAGGGGAGTCCTTCTTGGCTTCCCAATTGGTCTCGCACCGCGTTGGCGGCAATGTGTCTCTTCGAGCCTACTGGCTCTATTCTGATTGACTCGACGTCCCTGGCTCCCTCAAGGTCACGTAGGGCCGGCCGGACGGGCTTTCCTGAGCCAGAAGATCGTTGATCTCGGTGGCATGCGTGAAGCGGTCGCCGCTGGTGGCACTGAAGGCGATACGTCGCCAGCGAGCGCTCACGATGGGCGGGATCTTGTGCTGGAGCGGACCCAGCTCCAACTTGTAGTACCATTGCCCCGCTCGGGGGTGATCTGGTTCGGAGGGGATGAGCTGGCGTCGGGTCAGTAGCTCGTGACCCTCAATCGATGCATAGTAGTGAATGGCCCATCGGTCTTCCCCAAACGCGCCTGTGAAGTAGAATCCCAACCAGTCGAAGTCGGGGCTGCCAGGCGGCGCGTTCTTGGTGGGCAGGCGATACCAGCCCTCGTTCTGCACCCGGTCCCAATCGGGCAGGTTATTGACGACGGCCACCAACACCTTGTCGTCAGCGTACATTCCCTTCCCCCGTCCTAGTCCTCCATGATCGGTGCCTGGCGGATCTCAAGTGCCTTGCCTGGCCCTGCTCCAGATCTGCACTCCGTATCGGAATTCTACCCTGCATCAGGATTTGTGGCAAGGGGCGAAGTGCCCCTTCTTCTGGGGGGGCAGTCCGGTGGCGGATGGGCTTCCAGTGCGCTCGATCTCCGGCCCAACCCTCAAGCCCCCAGACTTGGTTACCTGACAGTTCTCAATGGCACGCGAATTTTCGCTGATTCCCGCAGACGCAAATATTGAAAATCTAGGAAAACCAGCGTGCATCGGCGTATATCTGCGTCCCGTTGGAACTATGTGACCAAAGTGTCAGGTGGCTAGCCCTCAAACCTTGTTCCAGACGTGAAGTCCCTGACCTTCTGGCAGAAAGATAGGACCTGCGGTATAATCTGCCCAGTTCGCCCAACGGCTCCCCGAACCGGTGCGTACCAGGAGGGGGCCCACACAGTGGCACAGGACGCTCATCGGCTCACCTTGTTTTCAGGCAGATGCCAAGAGGCCAGATTGTGAGGGAGGCATCGCCACTGGTCTGAAGCAAACCAGTCGCCAATGACAGTGTCAAGGCCCGGAGGTTGATGCAATGGCAGAGGCGCGAATACTCATTGCCGAAGATGATCAGATCACTGCCAGACACGTGCAGAGGCGACTGCAAGGTGTCGGATATGACGTCGTGGCGATAGCGGCTTCCGGACAGGCCGCCATCGAGAAGACAGCTGAGACAAAGCCGGGAATGGTGTTGATGGACATTGGCCTCAAAGGGCCGATGGATGGCATAGAGGCGGCCAGGGAGATCCGTGCGCAATTTGGCATCCCGGTGGTGTTCTTGACGGCTCACTCGGACACTGGCACGCTGCGGCGGGCGGAGATCACCGAACCCTATGGGTACATCCTGAAGCCATTCCAGGAAAGGGACCTGCGCGTCACGATCGAGATGGCCCTGCACAGCCACCGGTTGAAGCAGGAATTGCGCGAGAGTGAGGCCCGCTACCGGGACTTGTTTGACAATTCACCGGTGCCTCTCTGGGAGGAGGATTTCTCTGCCGTCAGAGTCTTCATTGAAAGCCGGCGGCAGCAGGGAGTCTCGGATTTCGAACGTTACTTCGACGACCACCCCGAGGATGTTGTGCACTGCGTGTCGCTGGTCAAGGTGGACGATGTCAATCAGGCCGCGCTTCGATTGCACGGATTTGAATCCAAAGAGCAGGCGCAGCGAGACTTTGGTGAGGTTCTCGGCGCCGAAACGACTGACACGTTCAAGAACGAGCTGGTCGCCATCGCGGAAGGTCGGCATACGTTTGAACGCGAAACCGCCAATCGCACGCGAAAGGGCGAGATCCTGGACCTTTGGGTTAAGTGGTCGGTGACGCCGGGATGCGAGGAGGACCTCTCTCGAGTGATCGTGTCCGTGATCGACCTCACCGAGCGCAAGCGTGCCGAGGAGGCGACACAGCGGAAGGCGCGTGACCAGGAGCTGTTGCTTGAGACCGCCCGCTATCTCACGGCTAGCCTGGACGTCAGTGAGGTTCTGACCCGCATCGGGGGTGGAGCCAGGGAGATCCTCGACGCCGTGGGTTGCAGCATATACCTGCTTAAATCGGACGGCGAGACCTTGAGCCCTGTGATCGTTATCGATCCAGAACACGAGGAGGCAGTCCGCTCGGCCTCTCTCAACGTTGAGACCAGTTTCACGGGCCAGGCGGTGAAAGCCAGACGCGGTTTGATCTTCAATGAGGCCGCAGCAAACCCGTCCGGTTACCAGATTCCGGGTACACCTGTCGAATTAGAGGAGCGCGTCATCGTTGCTCCTTTCGTGATCGACGGCGAGGTCATTGGGGCTATGTGCCTCCACCGCATGGGAAGGGACTTCTCGGAGGAAGACCTGATGCTGGCCGAGTCGTTCGCGGCCTACGCCTCCTCAGCGCTAAGAAACGCGCAGGCACATCGTCGTCTGGAACTTGAGATGAAGGAGCGCAAGCAGGTGGAAGCGGAGCGAGAGCGCCTGCTAGAAACCGAGCACGAACAACGGGTGCTGGCCGAAGCCCTGCGCCAGGCGGTTGCGGCGTTGAGCACCACCCTGGAATATGAGCGGGTGCTCGACCTGATTCTGGAGCAGGTGGCGCTGGTGCTGCCCTACGATGCCGCCGATATCATGCTCATCGAGGGTGACAATGGCCGTATCTTCCGCCGCCGCGGCTACGCGCAGCTGGGCGGTGAGGAGTTCGTCTCATCCTGGGTTTTTCGCATAGATGACTTTGCCAATCTGCGCAAGATGCGAGATACCCGGCAGCCCCTGGCCATCCCTGACGTAACCAATTGTGGTGACTGGGTGCCCACGCCGGAGACAGGCTGGATCGCATCGTACATCGGTGCTCCCATCTGTCTTCGGGATCGGGTTATTGGCTTCCTGAACGTCAACAGCAAGACCCCCAATTTCTATCACCAGGTCGACGCCGAGCGGCAGCAGGCCTTTGCCGACCATGCCGCTGTTGCCATTGAGAACGCCAGGCTGTATGAGCAAGTGCGGGACGAGTTGGCCGAGCGCAGGCGAGCCGAGGAGGCGCTCAGAAGAAGCGAAGCCATGCTTGCCGGAGCACAAGAGCTGGCCCATCTGGGCAGCTGGGAAAGAAGCTTCTCAACTGGCGCACTGACCTGGAGCGAAGAGCTTTATCAGATCTTTGGCGTTGATCCTGACCGTTTCAGCCCGACACCCGAGACCTTTCGGTCATTCCTTCATCCTGATGATCGTGCAGCAGTAGAGGAATCTCTCCGCCGGGCATTGGAAGAGAATGTCCCCTATGACATAGAGATGCGTATCATTCGCCCGGATGGAGAGATGAGAACCATCCACACCGTTGCCTGTCTGAATCTGGATGACAAGGGCCGGCCGTTTAGTATGCTGGGATCAGCTCTGGACATCACGGAGCGGAAGCGGGCGGAGGAACAAATCCGGGCATCGCTGCGGGAGAAAGAGGTGCTGCTGCAGGAGATCCACCACCGGGTCAAGAACAACCTGAATGTGATCGTGGGCCTGCTCGACCTGCAGGCAGACACCGTTCAAGACCCGGTCGCGCTGCAGGCGTTTGCGGACAGCCGGCGTCGTATCCGATCCATGGCGCTCATTCACGAGAAGCTGTACCGGTCCCCAGACCTGGCCAGCATTGGTGCCGACGAGTACGTCCAGGAGGTGGTGGACTACCTGGCCGGGGCATACGAGGGTCGGGGACAACCGGCCACCCTGGAGGTGCAGGTCGAAGACGTGCCATTGGACATTGACACGGCCATTCCTTGCGGTCTGATCATCAACGAGCTGGTGGCGAATGCCCTGGAACACGCTTTCCCGGACGACAGAGATGAAGCGACAGCAAGCGAGGTGACCGTCGATCGTCGGGTCGAGGACGGGCAATACCTGTGGACAGTCAGCGACAATGGCGTTGGTCTATCACCTGATCTGGACTTTCGCAACACACAGTCGCTGGGTCTGCAACTGGTGAATCTGCTGACAGAACAGCTTCAGGGCACGATCACGCTTGACAGAACTGGTGGTACTTCCTTCACGATTGCGTTTGCGGAACAGCGCTAGATTTCCCTGGACAGCACTCTTTTCCGGTTTGGGTCCCATCACTGGCGAGTTGATAGCGCCTCCTGTATGCGTTGCAGGGCCCGTTGAAGGTTCTCCACCGAGTTGGCGTAGCTGAGGCGTAGGTAGCCTGTGCCGTACTGGCCGAAGCAGGCCCCGTCCAACACGGCCACGCCGGCCTCTTGCAGCAGGAAGTCGGCCAGCTCCTTTGACGGTATGCCGGTCTCCTGCACGTTGGGAAAGGCGTAGAAGGCACCTGCCGGTCGAGCGCACCGGAAACCCGGAATACGGTTTAGACCATCCACGATGACGTCCCGTCGCTCTCGAAAGGCCTCCACCATGGCGGCTGTATCATCCTGGGGTCCTTCCAGGGCGGCAATACCCGCCTGCTGGGTGAACGCCGCTGGGCAGGAGTTTGAGTTGACCATCAGCTTGGTCACCCCTTCTGCCAGCGCCTCCGGCATCACGCCGTAGCCCAGCCGCCAGCCGGTCATAGCATAGGTTTTGGAGTAGCCGTCCAGCAGAATCGTGCGCGACTGCATTTCTGGCAGGGAGGCGATGCTGACGTGCTGCCCCTGGTACAGGATCTGCTCGTAGATTTCATCGCTGAGCACCATAATATCCCGCTCTCTAGCCGCCTCGGCCACGGCTTCTATGTCTTCGCGGGTGAGGACACCCCCAGTCGGGTTCTGGGGGGAATTGATTATGATGAGACGGGTCCGGTCGGTGACCAGGCTGCGGAATTCGTCGGGGTCGAAGCGGAAGTCGTCTGCCTCGCGCAGTGGTAGCGCCACCGGCTTGGCCCCCACGAAGTTGATCACAGACTCATAGATGGGGAAGCCCGGATTAGGATAGATGGCCTCGTCGCCCGGATTGAGCAGCGCCAGGATGGTGAAGAACATAATAGGCTTGGCGCCGGGCGTGACCACTACCTGCTCCGGGCGGGCGTCTATCCCCCGGCTTTCGCTTATATGGTCGGCGATGGCCTGTCGCAGTTGGGGCACACCGCCAGCCGGGGTGTAGTGGGTGTGGCCACTGCGCATTGCCTTGGCGCCAGCGTCTATGATGTAGCCGGGCGTATCGAAGTCAGGTTCTCCAATCTCCAAGTGAATGATGTCGCGTCCTAGTGCTTCCAGAGCCCTGGCACGGGCCAGTACCTCAAAGGCGGTCTCGGTGCCAAGCTGGCTCATGCGTTCTGCGAATCTCATGGCAGGTGCCTCCTTATGCGTTTGGTGGGTCGTCTAGATGTTTCTTGACAGGCCAGTCTTCTCGTTGAATGCGCTGATGAGCTCGTCGATCTCATCAACCTGTTTGTGTATGCTAGTCCAGTAATCGGGCCGGTACCATTGGTCCTGCAGTTCTTCGACGCTTTTGCCTTGCTGCTCAACCCAAGTGTAGTACTTCAGGTTGTGGACGCGCTTGCGCCCGTAGTAGGTCAGTTCCTCGACGTAGTCTATTGTCTGGCCCAGCAGGTGTTGGTGATAGACGGCGGCCGCGTCTTGGTCGCCAAACTCACCTCGTTCCTGGGTCAGTTCTTGCAGCCGGCTCTCGTACATCTCCATTGAGTCGGTCAGCACGGTCAACACCACATCCGTGTCCCCCAGTTCGTAGTACTTGGCGAACTTGATGGCCAACAGCAAATTAGCAACCGAGGAGATGCCCAGCAGCGGTAGTTGGGCGATGAATTCCTGGGGCACGCCCTGACGGGCCAGGTACTCGCAGCCGGCCGTCTCGTTGAAGAGCCGGATAAGGTCCACGCTGGCTTCGTCGTCTATGGCCATGATGAGATCGGTGTTGCGGACATTGTGTATCCACGGCACGTGCTTGTCGCCAATGCCTTCGATGCGATGGGCTCCAAATCCATTGAACATCAGCGTGGGGCACTGCAACGCCTCGCCGATGGCAATCTTGCTGGTGGGAAATGTTTCCTTCAGATAATCGCCGCAGCCGCTCGTTCCCGCCGAGCCAGTGGTCAGCACCACCCCCTGGTAAGTATCTCCGGGGCGCAGCTCCCGCTCCAGCACCTCCTCCATAGCGTGGCCGGTGACGTCATAGTGCCACAGCTGGTTGCCGAACTCGTCGAACTGGTTGAAGATGACCACATCGTCGCGGGTTTCCCGCAATTCCCAGCACTTGTCAAAGATCTCCTTGACGTTGCTTTCTGAGCCAGGCGTCTTGATCACTTCGCCCGCCACCGATGCCAACCAGTCGAACCGTTCCTGGCTCATCCCTTCCGGCAGGATGGCCACCGACTCGCAGGACAGGAGCGCCGCATCGTAGGCACCACCCCGGCAGTAGTTGCCGGTGGAGGGCCAGACAGCCTTCTGGGTGGTGGGATCGAATTGGCCGGTGACCAGACGCGGTACCAGACAGCCGAAGGTAGCACCCACCTTGTGAGCGCCGGTGGGAAACCACTTGCCCACCAGAGCAATGATGCGTGCCTCAATGCCGGTGAGCGACTTGGGAAACTCCAGGTAATTGACGCCGTTGAAGCCGCCGCCGAAGTCGACCGGCTCGTTTTTCCATGTGATACGGAACAGGTTGAGCGGGGTGATATCCCACAGCCCGATATTGGCCAACTTGCCCTTGACGGCGGCGGGAACAGTGTCCGGGTTCTTGTGCTGGCGGAAGGTGGGGATGATGATGCCCCGCTCACGCGCTCGCTCGACGGCTTTGGCCA
This sequence comes from Anaerolineae bacterium, assembly GCA_030597485.1. Lineage (GTDB taxonomy): Bacteria > Chloroflexota > Anaerolineae > 4572-78 > NAK82 > JAUVRU01. The sequence goes on along the minus strand of JAUVRU010000007.1, from coordinate 4,209 downwards.
GTTGTGGCTCGTGAATGGTCAGATCAATCATCAGCTACTCTCTCCTGAATGGGTTGCGTCTTGCCTGGATGGTTCATCAAACCCGATAGTCTCACGCACAATGTACAGGGGCCGGCCCTTCACCTCGTCGTAGATGCGGCCCAGGTATTCACCGATTATCCCCAGGGTGATCAACTGGATGCCCCCCAAGAAGAGCACGACGACCAGGGTGGTGGCCTGTCCGTAGAATGGCGTTGCTCCCATGAATAGCCGCGCAAAGACGACGGCCAAGGCAGCCAGCGCGCTCAGGCCAGCGATGCCAAAGCCCAGGTACGTGGCCAGCTGAAGGGGAAGGTAACTGAAACCGGTGATGGCATCCAGGGCGAACTTGAACATCTTGCGGAAAGGGTAGTGGGTCTCACCGGCGAAACGCTCTTCGCGTACGTAATACACTCCGGTCTGCCGGAATCCCACCCAGCTGGTCATACCCCGGAGGAAACGATGTCGCTCTCGCATCTGTCTGGTGGCGTCCACCGCCTTGCGATCCATCAACCGGAAGTCCCCTGTGTCCAGCGGGATGTCCACGTCGGTGATGCGGAAGATGATGCGGTAGAATAGCTTGGCAGTGAATTCCTTGAACCAGCTTTCCCCCTTGCGCTGGCTGCGCACCGCGTAGACCACCTCGTAGCCTTCCTTCCAGCGGTCAATCATCTCCAGAATAAGCTGGGGCGGGTCTTGCAGGTCGGCATCTATCATGACGACGGCATCGCCCTGGGCATAGTCCAGCCCGGCGGTGACCGCCAGCTGGTGGCCAAAGTTGCGGGCGAAGTCTATCATCTTGACCCGTGGGTCGCTGGCGCGCAGTTCGCGTATGATCTCTGGCGTGCGGTCGCCGCTGCCGTCGTTGACCAGTACCATTTCCCAGGTTTCGCCGGTCTGGTCCATCACCTGGCACAAACGCCGGTGCAGTTCGTGGAGCCCGCCCTCCTCGTTGTAGCAGGGAACCACGATTGTATAGCGGGGCTTATTGTTCACTGTCTGGCTCCGTTTGCTGGCAGTCAGCGGTCAGCCTTCAGGCATCGGTGGGGGGCTGTTTTGCCGGCCAGCCCACTCGCCAATTCGCTGACTCGCTCATTCGAAGGACCACCAATCAATCACGTTGTGACTCTGAAATGCCTCATATGCCATCGGTCACAGCACCTGATTGATCTATGGCCATTGTCCGTTTCACGTCGTCCATAGACGTCCTGATGACGTGGGCGCGGGTACCGATCTGCTCCATCGCCTTCATAGCACCTGTCACATCTTTGAGCCCATTGCCCGTCACCAGCACCACGATTCGCTCGGCGGCTCCCACCAGACCCTCGGCGATGGCTTTCGCCAGCCCGGCATAGGCGGCGGCACCGGCCGGCTCGGCAAAGACGCCGCATCCGCGTGCCAGCGCGGGGATGGCCGCCAGGATCTCTTGGTCGCTGACCTGGATGTAGGCACCATCTGTCTCCTGCACTGCCGCCATAGCCTTGAGACGATCACGGGGCAACCCGGCGCTGATGCTGTCGGCGATGGTGTGGGCTGTGATGGGGGGCTTGGTCAGCACGTCCTCACCGTTCGCCCACGCCTGGTACATATAGGCCGAGCCTTCTGCCTGTACCCCCATCAGGCGTGGCGTGCGGTCAATCCAGCCCAGCGCACGCAGGTCTTTGATCCCTTTGTGCAACCCGCCGATGATGCAGCCATCGCCCACGCTGACGAAGATACGATCTGGAGCCTGCCAGCCCAGCTGTTCGCAGATCTCGAGGCTGGCCGTTTTCTTCCCTTCGGTCATATAGGGGTTATAGGCAGTGTTGCGATTGTACCACCCGTATTCCTGGGCGGCAAGCAGGCACAACTCGAAGGCTTCGTCGTAGCTGCCTTTGACCAGCATCACCGTCGAGCCGAAGACCAACAGCTGGGCGATCTTAGCCGGCGGTGCGGCTTCGGGCACGAAGATCACATTGGGCTGGCTGACACTGGCGCACAGGCCGGATAGAGCCGCCGCCGCGTTGCCGGTGCTGGCAGTGGTGATGACCTGGGCCCCCTTTTCCTGGGCCTTGACGACGGCAACGGCACTGGCCCGATCCTTGAAGGAGGCGGTGGGTTGGCGGCCGTCATCCTTTATCCACAGGCGCCTGAGATCCAGCTCGGTTGCCAGACGATTGGCGCGCATCAGCGGGGTCCAGCCCACCGTCAACGGCGGCACCGGGGAGTCCGGCTCCACCGGAAGCAGCGGCTTGTAGCGCCACATTGTGTAGTTGGTGTCGTGCAGCAGATCTCCTTGACTGAAACGCCGCCCGATCAGGGCATAGTCATACTGCACGTCGAGGATGCCCTCATTGCCGTGGTCGGGGCACACGTACTCCACCTCATCCGGTTGGTACTCCCGACCGCATATGAGGCATTTCAGGCTCAGAACGTGGTTCATTGATGTTCCTTTGAATGAGCGAGTCAGCGAATCAGCGAGTCAGCGAATGAGCGAATCGGCGAATGAGCGAATCAGCGAGTCGACACTGGGGCGGTTTTGGAATTCCAGCCAGGATATCTCTGGATCGCGCACCGTGTGTCCTCCTGTCTACTGTCTACCGTCTACTGTCTACTGCCCGCTGACCACTGTCTGCTGATGGCTGATTGCTGACCGCTGGCGATGCGCCTCGGCCATCTCCTGAATCTGAGCGATGTGTTCGCGTTCGTGCTCCAGCATACGACGGATGACCTTCCGCGGCGTCCAGTCTTCCCCTTCGTGATGGATCACCCGGCCTCGTTCCTCCTCGGTGAGGGCGCGCAGGCGTTCCAGGGCCACGCCCCGGGTGGCTGCCAGTCGAAACATCGGGATGGCGGGCCACTGCTTGAGTCGGTCGGTGTACCACAGGTCGGACTCCGCCAGATGGCAGACGATCTCACTGATCGACTGCGCATTCTCGTCAGCTTTCCAGGCCATCGCCTCCTCTGAGATGCACTTGAGCAGGTCCACCAGTTCCTGGCGTGAGATGGCCATCCAGCGAAAGATGGTTTCCGTTTCGCTGGGACGCAGCGTATCGTAGTCGGTGAGAAAGGTGGTGCCCTCAACCTCCTCAAACTCCAGGTGGATGTCCTCTCCTGCCTTGGGCACCGGCTCACCCACAGTTCGCAGCAGCGACAAGTACTCCTCGATGGCACCCCTGATCTTCTCTCTGGCTTCTTCCGTTGTCCGTCCTCGCGCCGACGCGCCCGGCAGCGCCGGCACGTGAGCCACCGGCCCCTTGACTGTGATCGGGTCGCCGGTCGTCTCTATGTATACCAGGTATCTTGCCATGATTTCTCCTTGGTGGAAATGAAAGGCGGGCAGGTGGCCGGCCGGCCATGGAGAACGCTAACACCGCAGCCTGTCCCCTGCCTGCGCCAGGTGCCGGAAGGCCAGGGAGAAGAGATCGATGACGTCTGGTTCACTTCTCGACGAAGCGGCCGCGAAAATCTGCGGTCCATCAGCGTGTTCTGTTTCCTATCTGCCCGCTGACCGGGTGCTACGTGACGGCATCTTCATTCCCCTGTCCGGTCAATCAGGCGTGATGTGGGTACCAGTTTCGCCCCGCATTGCACGCTCGATGTTCTCTGGGTCCGTGATGATCGCTTCCTGGCCTCCCTTTTCCAGGAACCAGATGATTGCCTGCATCTTGGGAGCCATGCTGCCTTTCTTGAAGTGAGTGCCCTCAGCCAGGTACTTCTTGGCTTCAGACAGGGTCATGTGATCAACCCATCGCTCCTCAGGCGTGCCAAAGTTGAGTGCCACCTTCTCGACAGTGGTGCTGATCAAAAAGAGGTCCGCCTGAATGCGGGTGGCCAGCAGGCTGGAGGCGTAGTCCTTGTCGATGACGGCCGCCACGCCCTTGAGGTTGCCTGTCCCGTCATCCACCACCGGGATGCCGCCGCCGCCCACGGTGATGGCTACCATGCCGGCGTCAATCAGCTGTTTCACCGCGTCCAGCTCCACGACCCGGGTGGGCAAAGGGGATGGCACCACCCGTCGCCATCCGCGGCCGGCATCCTCGACGACGTTCCAACCCTCCTGCTCCCGGCGACGCTTTGCGTCGGGCTCGTCCATGAAGGAGCCGATGGGTTTGCTGGGGCTTTGCCACGCCGGGTCATCACGGCTGACCTCCACCTGGGTGACCACCGTGGCTACCGCTTTGTTGATGCCCATTTCGCGGAAGTGGTTGT
>JAUVRU010000528.1 GCA_030597485.1 Anaerolineae bacterium | reverse complement strand
GAGTTTTCTGGCACTTATAGTGCGCCTGGGAGGGCAACTGTGTGCCCGGTATGGGCAACAGGCCGGCGAGAGGGGGCGACGCCAGTTTGAAGAACCGCATCACCTTGCGCCAAGAATTGTCGACGGGCCTGGCTTCCCATTGGAGGCGTTATCTGAGGGGCACCGGTATCCTGGAGCCCTCCGACGACGTGCTTCGCCTGGTCACCACCAGTACCTCCTCCCGTGAATACAGCGATGCCCAGATTGACGACTATCAGGACCTGCCCCGTCGTCGCTTTCGCTGGCGTCCTCCGCTGAAGCTGACGGTGAGGGCCCGGTTCTCTCATTCGGCCGGGAAACTGCGGGGCACTGCTGGTTTCGGTTTCTGGAATGATCCCTTCCTGATGACCGGCGCTCGCCTGCCGGCCCTGCCCCGTGCCATCTGGTTCTTCTACGCTTCACCTCCGTCGGACATGCGGCTGGATCACCGCGTGCCCGGTCACGGCTGGAAAGCGGCCACCATCGACGCCACTCGCCCGGCCGCACTGGCCTGGGTGCCGTTCACGCCACTGGCATTGCCCCTGATGAATTACCGCCCTCTGTACCAGCGCCTATGGCCTTCCATCCAACGATCATTGGCGGTGCGGGAGGCGACGGCGACGGCAGAGATGACCGGGTGGCATACCTATGCCATCGAGTGGGGGACCGAACGATCGCGGTTCAGTGTGGATGGACAGCCGTTACTGGAGAACGCGCCCTCACCACGGGGGCGGTTGGGCTTCGTGATGTGGCTGGACAACCAGTATCTGGTGGCCACGCCCTGGGGCCGGTTTGCCTGGGGTCTCCTCGACAGTCCGGGTCGCCAGTGGATGGAGGTGGACCGTCTGGCTATTGAGTAGGCGTCTATTCCACCCCTATGTCACCCCGGTCGGCCGACAGGGTTACTACTACGTGATCAAATGACCGGTTCGTGCCTCCTGTCACTGGAAACGGCGGGATTTTTCGCAAGACCACCACCGAGTGTACAATATGGCCCGAGTGTGCTTGGGAGACGGCCACGGACTTTTCACTCTTGGCTGCCATCAGAGGCCACGGTATGCTTGCCAAAGCGGTTTCGGGAAATGAGTGGAGATGGGCACTGAAGTGGGCAGTCGTCATCCTCACTGTCGGCTGCCTGCCCTACGTGGCTGCCTGGCTGGCCGCCCCGTCAGGCTATCAGTTTGGCGGCATACTGGTCAATCCTCTTGACGGCAACTCGTATCTGGCCAAGATGCGTCAGGGCTGGGCCGGCGGCTGGCAGTTTCATCTCACTTACACACCGGAACCTCACCAGGGAGCGTTCATCTTCCTGTTCTATCTGGGACTCGGTCACCTGGCGCGGCTGACGGCCGTGCCGCTGATCTTCATCTATCACGCGGCCCGTGTGTTGGCTGGTTTGGCGTTGTTGCTGGCCATCTACGCGTTTGTCGGCCGTCTCACGAGCGACGGCAGGGAGCGGCGGCTGGCGTTCTGGCTGGTGAGCGTATCGGCCGGACTGGGCTGGCTGGGCGCTGCGCTGGGCGCATTTCCCATTGATCTGTGGGTTCCTGAGGGCTTTGCCTTTTACAGCCTGATGACCAACCCCCACTTCCCGCTGGCAATGGCGTTGATGCTGGTGGTGATCGGTAGTGTGGTATGGCCAGCGTCCGGCATGCGCCGCTGGCTGGTGCCCGGGCTGGCAGCGCTGGCGTTGGCCGTGGTGCAGCCGTTTTCTCTGGCTGGCGTGTACGCGGCTGCGGCGCTCTATCTGCTCGTCAAATGGCGGCTTGATCACCCAAGGGCAGGACTTCTTTGCGACTGGCCTTGGCCGGGGATGACGGCTGCGGTCGCTGCCGTCATATTCTCGGTGCCCGTGCTGGTCTACGACTACTGGGTGTACACCACCAACCCGGCACTGATGGCCTGGGCCGGGCAGAACATCACTCCGGCACCATCGGTTCTGGACCTGGTGCTGGGCTATGGCCTGGTAGGGCTGCTGGCGGTTGCCGGGGGATGGATCGCCGTTCGCCGACGTGACCGGGCCGGTCTGGCACTGGTGGCATGGAGCGGTGTCACGCTGGCCCTGGTGTATATGCCCATGGCGCTGCAACGCCGGGTGATCACCGGGCTGGGACTGCCACTGGCGATGCTGGCAGCGCTGGGCGTGACCCGCTGGCTGTCGACCTATGTATCCAGCCAGCGGGCGCGTTGGTTGGCAGCGCTGGTGGTCGCGCTGAGCGTTGTGGGCACGCTTTTCCTGCTGTTGGTGCTGACGCTGGGGGCGCTGGGTCAGTCGAACCCGCCCAGTCTGCCCGGGCCTCTCTATCTGTCGCAGGTTGAGGTGGCCGGTATGCGATGGCTGCTGGCCAACGCGCCCGACGAGGTGGTTCTGGCTGCCCCGCGTACCAGTATGCTGCTGCCTGGTCGGGCTGGCGTGCGCGTTTTCTACGGCCATCCTTATGAAACGGGCAACGCCCCGGTCAAGGAGGCCCAGGCTGAGCGTTTCTTCCGGGGACAGCAGTCGATGGAGGAGTGGCAGGAACTGAAAGACAGGTATGCGAGCGGCTACGTCTTCTTTGGACCGGCTGAACGCAAGATGGGGCCCAATGAGATGCTAGCGGAGATGGAACCGGCCTTCCACCAGGGAGAGGTGACCATCTATCG
>JAUVRU010000249.1 GCA_030597485.1 Anaerolineae bacterium | reverse complement strand
GCCGTTGCCGGTCAATCCAGGACTGAGGTGACAGCCGGTTTAGGGCCCGCCTCTCCGCCTGCAGCCTCTGCTGCCGGCCGATGATCATCTCCTCAGCGGCTGCTGACAGGTGCATCCTCAGATCTGTCAGCTGGCGTGTCAACTCTGCCCGATCAGGCACCACCAGCTCAGCGGCCGCCGATGGGGTGGGAGCCCGCACATCGGCGGCGAAATCAGCGATGGTGACATCGGTTTCATGGCCGACCCCGCATACTACCGGAACGGGCGACGCTGCCACCGTCCGGGCCACCTGCGCGTCGTTGAAAGCCCACAAGTCTTCGAGTGAGCCTCCTCCGCGCGCCAGGATAATCACGTCTATCCCTTCGACACGGCTCAAGGCTCGTAGAGCGCTCACGATCTGGTGGGGAGCCTGGTCGCCCTGCACCGATGTTGGGGACAAGATTACTTCCGGCAGGGGGTACCGGCGGCGGAGCACGTTCAGGATGTCCCGCAGCACGGCCCCGGCCGGCGAGGTGACAACGCCGATACGCTGGGGGAAGCGGGGCAGAGGCCGCTTGGCCTGCTCGAAGATACCTTCCTCAGCCAACCGTGCCTTCAGCTGCTCGAACTGGGCGTACAGCGTGCCCACCCCGATTGGCTGCAAGTCATCAACGTAGAACTGGTACTGGCCCTGGGTTTCATAGACGGAGATGTGTCCATGGGCCAACACAGCCTCCCCATCCCCAGAGGGCAGGTAGCGTAATCGTTGAGCGGTGGACCGCCACAGAATGCATCGAATGCTGGCTTCCTCATCCTTAAGGGTGTAGTAGACGTGGCCCGAGGGTGATGGCCGCCAGTTGGAGATCTCGCCTTCCAGCCACAGGTCCTGCAATGACCAGTCTGATTCCAGCAACGCCTTGATGCGATTCGTGATTTCGCTGACACTGAAGACACGCGGCGAGGGTTGGCCCCCATCCTGCGTGAAGAGGGAGAGTTGCTCCATCACGATTCGTCCACTTGAAAAACGCCACGCGTCTTCGGGTCCGACTCGAAGTACTGCAGCCAGTCGTTAGCTTGTGACAGGGGCATCGTCTGGGAGACAACATGGGCCTGGGACTCGATCGGGTGGGTGCCGCGAATCAGGATGATGCGAGTGAACCGGGCGTCCATCGGGAGACTGAAGGTCTGGTCGAGGAATTGGATGGTGTAGGATCCCCTTTGGGGTGCGCCCACTTCAAATCCACCAATACCGTGCTCGGGCTTGCTGCCGCTAACCACCTGCGTGGTTGGTCCCGAGGGGGGCGTGATGGTTACTGGGATGTCCGCCTCGGGCAGGTTAGCTGCGATCGTGGGCGAGCCCGAGGTGCGTGTCACCTTCATCAGCCATTGGCTGGCAGAAGTAGGCAGTAGCTCCAGATCCACGGTGACTGGCGAGCGCCCGGCCGAGTGGACACGCCGGGACAGCGGGGTTCCTGCCACGCTCAGAATGTAGGTGCCGGCTGGCAATTGGCCGAATCGGTAGGTGCCGTTGCTGTCGGTGGCGACCGTGCGCGATAATTCCCGCCCTGTCAACGTGACTTGGCGGCCTGCCTGTACGACACCGCCGTGGTCGTGCAGCACGCCATGGATGACACCATGCCCGGTCGGTTCTTTTGGGGTCTCGGTGAAGGTCGCGTGAGTGAACTGTCCGTTCATAGGTATCTCGAAGGTCTGATCGAGGAACTGTATCTGGTAAGTTCCCCGATGGGGAGCCCAGAACTCAAAGCCACCCACGCCGTACTCTGGCTTGCTGCCACTTAACGCCTTGAAGGCAGTGCCCATCGGTGTCTGAAGCGTCACTTCGATCCCTGCCCGGGGCATCGATCCCACCAGAAGCGGCAGGCCAGGCTTGCGCTCAATCTGCATTCTCCATTTCCCCTGAGCGGCGGGGATCTCCAGGTCCACTGTCAGCTTCTGACCAGCAGAAAGGGTCAGTCCAACGTGCTCGACATCGTGGTCAATTGCCCGCAGATTGTAGATAGCCGGCGGCAGCCGGGTGAATCTGTATTTGCCGTCGCTGCCACTGGTGACCTCTCCGCTCCAGCCCACGCGTGTCAACCTCAGTCGCACGTCAGCTATGGGTTGTCCGGCTTGATCGGTCACCAACCCTTGAATGAGGCCGGTATCGGCTTCCGGTTCAGACGATAGGGTGATGCCGGTGTAGTAATGTTTGAGGATGGTCACGTAGCTGTCACCTCGGGCGGCCATATCGTGGGCACCCCACTGGCACATACCCACGCCGTGTCCCTTCTTCGGCCCTGAGTTGATGCAGGGCACAGGGCGCAGATATGGCAGCGGCGGGGGAGGATTGGAGCCGGGGCGAACAAACCCGATTTCGTTGCCCACAGTATGGCCGCCGCAGTTGGCGGAATAATAGGCAGTGGCCAGCTTGCCCTGGCACATAATGACCTGCCCCTCGGTCAACTGTACGGCTTGATCGGTCTTGTCATTGATGCGCGCCGGGTTGCAAACCTGGCAGTGGGTGGTGGCACAGATGTCGGCGACGGGGTGGTGGCGAGGATGGTTGATGGCCGCCATGGCGTAACTGCGGGCGGCGACGGCCTGGGCCTTGAGTGCCTCCGCCGGCCATCTGGCGGACATCTCGGCGGGAACCACACCGCGCAGGTATTCCTCGACCGACAGCACCTTGACGGTGCCATCATCCAAGAGCACACGGATGGTGGGCACCTCTGGGGCAGGCTCAATGGGTTGGATGCGCACGTCCGGCATGGTGGCCAGACGGGCGACGTGATCGTCCGGGTTGACGCAGCTTTGCACCCAGGAATTCATGACGTTGCCAGGGTGATGGGTGGGATCTTGCCACAGGAAATAGGTGACAGCCATAACCCGTTCGTCTGCCAGACATTGGCGGGCGTGGTACATGATCTGGTCGGTGAAGTCGGGGTCGGAAGCGCGCATGTTTCCCGCTTCGTCTATGAGGACCCGGGCCCGGATGCCGTACCGCCTCTGGAAGAGATTCAGCACCCGTCGCCAGCGGAAGGCGTACCAGCTCGACAGGGTGGGATCGTATAGCCAGTCATGGACGCTGCCGCCGGCGTGTCCCCAGTAGGCGTGGAAGGTGATGATATTGGCGAAGTGGCTCCGGATGGTGTCGGCCAGATAATCGTAGCCGGCCCATCCTTCGGTGGGTTTTCCGTTGTCGTCAGGGGCGCCGTCTTCGTGGTGTCCAAAGGCGAAGGGAGGACAAACGAGCTTCATCCGCGGCGCTCGCTGTTTGATGCGATCGGCGGTCATCTTGACCCAGTTGGCGTAACGCTTGTAGAACTCACGCGATTCGTAGAGAGGTTGATTGGAAACGTTGTTGTCGCCGTTCTCATAGTGGAGATTCATCTCGTTGGCGAAGTAGACATAGGGGTCCATGTCTTTCAGGTCGGGCCACTTGCTGGCCACCATATCGCCCAGGTGTCGGGCCGAGGCGGTGGGGTCCTGGTGCCAGTTCCGGGGATGCTGAAAGCGAACGATGATCGGAATTTCAGGGTGCTGCTTCTTGTAGCCTGGCACCCGGTTGGGGCTGAGGTAGTCATAGAAGCTGGTGAGAGCGCCGGGGCGCCAGCTGAACATCTTGACAGGATCGGTGGGTGTGCCGTTGGCCACCCATACGCCAGGACGCCGCATAATGTCCTCCTCGCGCGAATCTTCTGTTGCGCCAGCAACATACGAAGGGTATGCGAAATGATCCCCAAGCTGTGTCGGGACGCCTGGCGACCCACTTCATTATGACATGAAATGAGAAGGGACGCAAGCGGTTTGGGTTGGCAGATGCGTTCAGATTTGGGGGCGAGTATCCAGACTTCCGGAGTTTTCGTGTTAACCTGTATCCATTCTGGCTGGCTTGAGACCGAATCTGGCTGCAAAACCGGTGGATGCCGGCAAACTTCGGAAGTCTCTGCCCCCAGAATCGAACACACCCCGGTTGGGGGACACCATCGCTCATTTGCAGGTTGGGCGGCGAGTCTCGCTAGCCAACTCCCAGCCGTCGGTGCATCTCCTGGGCAGAGATACCACCTTCAATTCTCTGACGTGCCCGTGACCGTTCAATCAGGAGGCTTCGCACTATCCGCCTTACAGTTGAGGGACGTAGGGCAGACAGAGCGAAGCCTCCCTGTGGGATGCTGTCCACGCGCATCAAGCTAATGAACCAGGCAGTTTAACGCGTAGGTCCGTATCAGCCGCTATGTGAGGCCGCTCGCTGGCCGCATCCGCCCGGAAATGAAGTTTCCGGGCTACGAAGCAGCGCCGGATCAATCCGGCTTGGTCGCTCTCCCGCTTTTAGCCCCATTGATGGGGCGCTGCTCTGTAGACCGGCGAGTTCATCGCCGGTCGGGTCCGCATAAGGGAATGGCCTCGGCTCACTTCACCTCGCCTGAGCCATCGGCAGAGGGCACGTCCGCCCTCCTCCGTCGGGCCAGCAGCCAGCCAGCCACGCCAGCCCGCCCCCCGCGTGACGGTTGTCACCCTACCCCGTGCCGGCGAAGTCCTCGAAGGGGGGACGGTGCAAGGGTGACCTACGGACGGGCGGCGCCGAGGAAAGAACGCGTAGACCGTCACCCTACCTGAGGTTGCGGTGGCATTGGCAGGGTCATTGTTCGTCCCTTTG
>JAUVRU010000184.1 GCA_030597485.1 Anaerolineae bacterium | reverse complement strand
CAGTCACGACGGATCGGATCCTTTCACTGTTCCCAGGACATAGCGATGATGGGCCCATACCGCCCTGATCTGCCACGGGATGGGAGCCCGGTCGAGCCAGGCGTATTTCATTACTCGATCATACAGATCTGGCTGCTGTCCCAGATAGTACGCCATTGTGCTCCACGCCCATTGGTCGCCAGTGAACTGGGCGGTTAGCTTCTGGCTCTTGATTCCCAATCGTTTGAGCACCTCGGCCGCCGGCATCACCGTGTCAGGCCAGGGTGGCACGTCCATCACGCCCTGCTCAATCAACTGCACACCAATCCCGCGCAGGACGCGCTTGATGCGTCCCATCTGAACCCAGCGCTCATCGACTGTGCCGAAGAAGTCTCGATCAATCAGGTACTTGCGCATAAGGTAGCCTACCTGGACATTGTTGGGCATAGCCACAAGAACGAGACTGCGGCTGACACGCGCCAGCTCCTGCAGCAGCGCCTCCGCGTCGGGCAGGTACCATAGTCCGGCCCACTCCCACGCCAAATCAAACGAGCCGTCGTCGAAAGGAAGGTGAGAGAAGTCCTGGTGTAGCGTGAAACGGGCGGGCAGGTGCAGCTGATCCCAGATGCGTCTCACCCCCTCCAGTCGCTCAGGCACACAATCCACCAGGGTGACCTCGCAGCCACGCCGGGCTAACTGAACACTGTTGATGCCACGCACGCCGGCCAGTCGGTACAACGGCGCTTCCAGGACTGGTTGGATGTTGTGCTCGGTCACCAGTCGGTCCAGATAGTTGTTGAGGACGAATCGTTCGTAGACGACCCCCAGCCCTTCGTTGTAGTCGGTGAGATACTTCTTCCACGTGGGTTCTGTCATATGTTCAGTCCCGTTCCACCTGTGTCAAATGTGTCGAAGGTTTGCTCAGTCTCCATCCATCTGCCGGACCGGGTTCACTGCCGTCCCCTGGGGCACCAGCCGAGTGACCCCCAAGACTGGCCGCCCGCTACGTTCGTAGAACGCCTCAAGGATATCCTCCTCCAGCCCAAGCGGCCGGTATATCTGCCTGAACTCATCGCTGCGATCGAAGATGACCTCTTCCGGTCCTCGCCACAGATAGATGCTGCTGGGATTCTGGAGGAACCGGGTTAGCCTGGCGGTCAGATCGGCGTCCGTTTCCCACTGGTAGCCGAAGGCCTCAACTGGTGTTGTCTGACCCCGAGTGAGGAATGTCACTGGCGCGGAAATGCCCCAGTCCATGGCTACCACATCCCGAGCCCCGGCGTCACCGGTCCCCACGTCCTGTCGTTGGGTGAAGTCCCCCAGCCAGCGAGCCATGTCGTCAATCGCGTCGGAATGGGCCCCCAGTCCTCCGCTGACCGCCAACGCTCGGTGGTAGCGCACGTCGGTGGCCACATCGGCGGCCCCCGAAACGGCAACGAAAGCCAGGACCAGTGCCGCCGCTGTCCGGATGCGTCGCTGACTCCAATGAGCTCGGGCGTGGTTGATGAGCAGTGCCGCACTGGTTCCCACAGCCAGGCACGGCCAGGGTGCAACCAGGGCAAAGTGGGTCACCCACAGCGCTGACACGGTGGCGCAGCTGGCCAGGATGACCCCGGCAATGACAAGAAACGGCATCAGCGCCGGGCAGGACTTGTCGGGGGCGGGACCCATCGCAAGAAGGAGGGTGGAGAGCAGAGCCGCTGTGAACAGCACGACGCTGAACCAGTTGGCGTAGGTTCCGCCCAGATACCAGAAATGAGCGCCGCCCAGCACCACGCCGAATTGCTTGAGACGTTCGAGAAGGTTGGGCAGAAAGGCCAGGTTGTTGATGCCGTAATATGACGTGGTGAGGTTGCCGCCGATACTGCTAAAGGTGCCGCCAGTCTGCACGTTAAAGGCAATGAGCGGAGCGGCCCCCACCATGAATGCCAGCATGCACCACGCCATCAACCGCCAGCCTACACCTTGCTGCGGCAAGAGGGCTTTCGACCGCGTGCCCCCTGACTGCCCCGGCCGGACCTGTCTCCTGCAGGCCAGTGTGAGCACCACAGCGGCCAGGCCCAGCCCAGCGATGAGCCACAGGAACAGGAGCTTGGCATACAGGCCCAGTCCCAGGAGCAATGCCCCTGCGATGGCGTAACCCTTCGCGCCTGTTCGCCACCAGCGCAGCCACGCCAATGTGGCGCCCAGCCCGATTGCGGCCGTCACTGAGGTGACAAACACACCCTGCCGACTCCAGAAGACGAACGTGGGATTGACTGCCAGCAGCAGCACCGTCAAGGTCCCGGCAAGGGGACCGCCCAGATCGCCTCCCAGATGGTAAATGAGCCACAGTGTCAGCAGGCCGATGGCCACAGCCATTAACCGGACGCTGAGGGTGCTGGCGCCCAGCAGCCAGAGAAACGGGATTGCCAGATAAGTGTTGATGGCCCCGATGTAGTCCTGGGTCATCAAGGGGAAGAGCCGACCAGCTAACAGAACCCCGTTGTGACGAAAGGTGGTCACCGGTTGATGGTACAGGAGCTGCATTGCGGGCACGACCTCATATGCCTCGTCGTAGTGAAGGCCAGGCAGGTCGATCTGATAGACCGTCAGCCCCACAAACAGGGCCAGGGCAGCAAAAAGGCCAATATGCCTTTGACTCATCGGGGAGGCTAATCCTGGGCCAGCAAGGTGACGTTGGTCACGTAACCGTCGTACAGCCAGCCAGAGCCATACAGGCGAATGTATTTGAGGTGGACCGGTTTGGCGGTGCCCAGCGTGTCGAGCAAGTTGCCCGATTCGTACGGGTACCAGAGGAAGCGGACAGTGCGAGTGCTGGAGTTATCGGGCGTGTCATACACGATCCAGTTATCAGGTGGCCGGGCGAAGTAGAACCCGTGATACCAGTCCCGGCCATTGCCGTCGGCGTCCTCGTAGGCCAGGTGAATCATCAACGGGAACTCAGAGCCAAGTGTGCCGCCGCCGGCAAGGCTCTGCTGATACAGGCGCACATCGAGCTGGACGCGCAGGGAGTCGAAATCCTGAACGCTCCTGTCGATTTGCTGGACAATGCCAATCTCGCTGTGTATGTTGTCTTTCCCGGTGCTGAGAAACTGGAGCGCCGGCTGCATGCCGGTGTCGACGGTCTTGACGGTGATGGTCACGACGCCCCCCGGCGGCTCAACCCGATAGGGTGCCCACGCCCCGTCAAGGGGGGCGGAAAAGTCGCCATTCACCAGAAGGTTCTTCTCCGCTGGTAGGGGTGGGGAAGGCGGCTCACCTGCTTTGGCTACTGACCGCTCACCGCTCTTCAGCCACACCATCTGGTCGCTGGCGGTCAGCCATGCCTGCCCTACCCGCGCTGTCACCTGGGTCTCCTCATCGTTGACCTCGACCGAGAAACTGCCTTCGCTCAGATTGATGACCGTGTGAGGGGAATGGACTTCAAAACGCAATCTGTTGCCGCCCTCAAGATCAGATCGATCAGACGGCGCAGCCCGTACCCGCCCGCAGTCCAATTCCACTATGATTGTGTCTGGTTGGCGGCTCACGCCGAACCGTGGGGATCGGGTGACTCTGATTCGGGCTGTGGTTTCGCCGTAAAGGGTGAGGGTGCTGTCGTTGAAGAAGGTCAAGATAGTCTGGGATGTGCTGTCGGTAGAGATGCTGGTTCCCTCTTCAACCTCGAAGGTGTTGCCATCGGTGATGGGGATGGGAAGGCTGGCCTTGCGCGTTTCCGCCAGCACCGTTCCGTGCACCGAGGTAACAGCTGTCAACTCCTCATCCATCGCGTTGAGGAGATGCCAGCGGACGCTGAGGGGGACCAGAATGATCAACGAACAGAATATGGCAAACGCGATCAGCAGCACGGTCCAGGCCACTCGCTGTGAATTATCCCTCATGGGCGGGCACACCCTCACTTTTGTATGCGATGAGTGGCGTTGATTATACCATCGGCAGCGCGGTGGACAAAACCTGAGCCGGGACGTGTCAGGTCTTGTCCAGGCGATGGAGTCCGGCCTCACGCGCCATCCTCACAGCGGCATCCCATTCCTCCCGACGAATGCGGCGGCTGAGTTCGGGAAAAGAGTACGCCCTATACGCAGGACGGTATTGGTCCATCAGGTTGAGATAGGTGTCGGGCGAGATCTCGGCAGCAAGGAACTGGACAATCTGTTCGGTGCCGGCCAGATCGTCCGGCAGGAGCAGATGGCGCACCAGCAGCCCACGTGTGGCCAGGCCCATATCGTTGATTTGCAGGTCGCCGACTTGGCGAAACATCTCGCGCACGGCGGCCCGATTCACCTGGGGATAATGAGGAATCATCGAGTAGCGATGAGCAATCTCCGCGCTGGCGTATTTCATGTCAGGCATATAGATGTCAACCACACCGTCCAGTGTCTTCAGCGTCCACATCGAGTCATAGCCACCAGTGTTGTACACCAGGGGCAGCCGCAGCCCGGCCTCGGCCGCGATGAGAACTGCCACCAGAATCTGGGGAACGACGTGGCTGGGCGATACGAAGTTGATGTTGTGGCACCCCACGTGCTGCAACTCGAGCATGATGGATGCCAATTCTTCCGGAGTGACCTCATCCCCGGCGTCCCTCTGACTGATGTCGTGGTTCTGGCAAAACTGGCAGTGAAGGTTGCACCGGCTGAAGAAGATGGTGCCAGAGCCACGCCAGCCCGTCAGCGGGGGCTCCTCGCCCATGTGAGGACCGTAGCTGCTCACCCGGCCCAATTCACCGGTGCAGCAGAAGCCCACTTCCCCGCCCAAGCGGTCAACTCTGCAGTTCCAGGGGCACACACGACACTTCGAGAGACGACCATAGAACTCCGCAGCCCGGGCTTTGAGCTCGCCGCTGTGCAGCAGGTCCAGGTAGCCCACTTCAAATGATTCCGCTGCCATCCACATCCCTCCCACGACTCCGGCTGGCACGTTTTCATTGTAGCAGCGTTGGCCGTACTTTTCAAGGAACGTTGCCTCCACCCGTGCCCTATGTTATACTCACATCGCCCTTCCCCGTAGAACGTCCGATGTCTCTCGAATACCGCGAGGTGTGGACAGATGCAGATCAAGGCGAACTTCTGGGTGGAAAAGGATGGCAGGGTGGCCCTGAGCCGCTGGCGGGTGGCGCTGCTGCAGGCGGTTGAGGAAACCGGCTCCATTTCGGCCGCGGCAAAACATATGGATATCCCCTACCGCCGCGCCTGGGACAAGATTCACGAGTGCGAGAAACGCCTGGGTCTCAGCCCCCTCGACACCCAAACGGGCGGTTCGGGCGGGGGCGGCGCCAGACTCACGCCCGCTGGGGCTGAGTACGTCCGGCGGTTTCAGGAATTCAGCCAAGGGCTGGACGATTTGGTGAAGGAGCGGTTCGCGGAAGCGTTCCAGGGTGTGATGTGGGACTGACAGATGCTGGTGTGGTGACAACAAGGAGGAGGAATTGGCACAGTCTCCCTATCCGATGAACCCGGTTAAGGACGCGGTCAACATCGTGTTGCAGGAGGTTCGCCCGCTG
>JAUVRU010000165.1 GCA_030597485.1 Anaerolineae bacterium | reverse complement strand
GGCGCGCCATAGCTGGATTGAGCCAGCCTGGGACCCCGAGGCCACAGTGTTCCCGTCGGGGGCGAAGGCCACAGTCGCGACGGCGGCGCTGAACTGGTCCAGGGTATGAAGCAGCCCGCCACACTCGGGGGACAGGTCAACGCATCCCCTCGCCCGCCAAGACCGTACCCTGCCGTCTGCGCTTCCCGATGCCAGGGTCTCACCATCAGGGGAGAGGTCGGGAGAGCGTCGCGGCGGGGTAGGTTGTTGTTCTCTGTGCTCGCGCGCTCCTTCCTCCGTTTTCCACAGCTGCACGGTGCCGTTCACGGAGCCTGACGCCAGCATCAGGCTGTCAGGGGAGAAGACGGCGCTGGTTACCCCACCAGCGCGTCCTTTCAGGACATCAACCAGGAGACCGTCTTCTGCTTGCCACAGCTGTGTTGTCCCGTCAAGGGAGGCCGAGGCCAGAGTCCGCCCGTCTGGTGAGAAGGCCACGCTCTCCACCTGGCCGGTATGCCCCTCCAGGGTGTGCAGGAGTGTTCCCCGGGTCGGGTGCCATAGCTGCACGGTGCCGTGAGTTGACCACCTTCCGGCCCCGGAGCCCAGCGCCAGCAACGTCCCATCAGGGGAGAAGGCAACGCTGGTCACCGGGTCCGTTTGATCCGCCAAGGTACGGAGCCGCACGCCATCCGACGTGCGCCACAGTCGCACGGTGCCGTCTCGGGATGCCGAAGCCAGCGTCTCGCCATCGGGGGAGAATGCCACGCTGGTGAGGGTATCTGGATGCCGCGCCAGGGTGCGCAGGATTACCGCGTCCGCCACCTGCCACAGCTGCACCGTGCCATCGCTGGCGCCGCAGACCAGGATTGCTCCATCGGGGGAGAAGGCTATGCTGGTCACCCGCGCGTCTGTCGCCACGAAGGACACTTCCTTCACTGTGGCGGCATCGTACAGGTACACACCCACGGAGGAGGCTATGGCCAGCAGATTCCCCTGGGGGGAGAATGCTACTTGATTGACTGTACCCTGGCCCCAGCGCGCCAGCTGAGTGATCTGCCCGGCGTTCTCTGGGCCGATCACGGACGGATGGCGGTAGCCGGCGAGCGGCGAGTAGGATAACTCTCCCAGCAAGATGATGCCGCGCCTGGACAGAGAGGCCGAGCGGGCTGCCAGTTCGTGCGTGCCCACCGGGACGATGTCGCTTCCCCGGTCCCTGTCGCCATTCACGCGATTGGCTCCTCGAACTTGAGCAGTTCCAGGTGCCTGCTGGCCGCCAGCATCCTGGCGTCCAGCTCTGTCGCCATCTCAGCCAGCAGGTCGTGTTCAGCTGCTTCGGCGTCCTCCACCGCCAGCTTGAGTTGGTGGAGGTCAGACTGTCTCAAGTAGGCAGTCTCGGTCTGTATGGTCTCCAGCCGCCGACGCACCTGGGCGATCATGCGGATCACGCGTACCAGCTCGGCGGCCATTCCCTCCCCCTGGACTGCCTCCGGGGCACTCTCCCACTCGTTGAGGATCCGCTCCAGTCCGGCGGCGTCGCCTCGGCGGTATGCTGTGTTGGCCTCAGCCATAAGCGTGGTTCGGCGCACAAGTTGCTGTTCGTCTGTGGAAAGGTCCGGGTGGATACGCTTGGCCAGATCGCGGAAGAGCGCCTTGAGCTCCGGCGACGGCTCGAATCTCGCCAGCTGTCCTGCTTCCTGTGCCGTATCTCGGGCCTCGGCGGACTCGCGGGCTTGAGCGCGGACACTGGCTGCCTGTCTCTGTGACCGAGCGTCATTGGGTCTTTGCCTGGCCTGGATCTCGGCCATCTCGGCCTCGATCTCATCCAGGTCGGCCATGCGTGTCCCCACGATGCGCAGGTAACGGCTCTCAAATGCCTGGAGTTCGGCCAGGAACGTGGCCAGATCGAGCTCGCCCTGGGCCATCTCGGTTTCCAGATAGGCCAGATCTTCCTGCTTCCTGGCTAGTTCCTCTTCTTCTGGTGTTCTCTGCTTGGTGGTGCTGTGATTCACCGGTGCTGTTTCCCAGATAGGAGAATGCCGGCCCGTGCAGCGCTAGACACTGTCCCAGAAGCTGAGCTGACGGGGTGGACGATGGCCGTCGAGCAGGATGAAGGGTGCAGCCCGCCCGGTCACCGCGCCCAGCGCACGCAGATCGGCAAGGCTGCGGAGCGTACCCTGGCGGCGGGCACGCAGAATGGCATCCGCGCTCCGTGGGCCGATACCGGGCACCCGCAGCAAATGCGAACGGCTGACGCGGTTGACCTCCACAGGCCGGTCGACCAGATGGCTCTTGTGTGCCCAGGCCAGCTTGGGATCAGTGCCGCTCGGCAGCCAGCCATCTGGATCGAAGGGAAGCTCCCGAAGCGCAAACCCGTAGAAGCGCAGGAGCCAGTCGGCCTGGTAAAGCCGGTGTTCGCGTACCAAAGGGGTGGAGGGGGCGTCTTCCAGTGGCGTATCGGGCACTGGGTTGAAACCGGAGTAGTACGCCCGGGCCAGGTTCATCCTACGGTACAGACGATCAACGGTGGTCAGCAATTCCTGGTCGCTCTCGCCGGCCGCGCCGACGACGAATTGGGTGACCATGCTCGGCACCTTGGCCCCTGGCTCTCGTGCGTTGACGATCTCGCTAACCTGGCGCACGGCCGACAGCAACTCACCCTCGAAATCCTTGTCCCGAGCAATGGACGCCAGTCTCCTGGCATCCACGCTCTCCAGGTTGACAGATACCCGGTCGGCCAGCTGCATGGCCTGTTCTATCTGCGCCCTCTGGGCCCCGGGCATAATCTTGAGGTGGAGGTAACCAGTATATGCGTATTTGTGCCGGAGCAGCTCTGCGGTGGCCAACATAGGGTCCATAGTCCTGACCCCGCCGCCAACCACTCCGCTGCTCAGGAACAGCCCCCTCACGACACCGGCCCGTTGCATGCAGTCGAAGCCGTGAGCCAGCTCGTCGGGGGTGAAACTGACGCGTGCCATGGCACTGCGCCCCGCCCGAAAGGCACAATAGCGACAGTTCCGCTCGCAGGCACTGGTCTGCACGGTGCGCATCACGGTCATCGGGCCGTCCGGTCGCTGCACCTGATAGATGGACCCAGCCAGGAAATCAGCCTTGGTTGGCTGGGTCGGGGTCAGCCCAGGTTCGCCGTCGCGGTCGAGGCTGGCCACCTGATCCAGGAGCCGGATCTTCTGTTCGACGTCGGGGGATGTTACCACATGCATAGCTTTATCATACGCACATTCGTTCTATTTGTCAAGCGGATTGCCGCTCGTCCGGCTCGGCTTTCAGACCGTGATAGGGAGGTGACTGGTATAGGGTACGCGTCAGGGCGGCCCACTCAGCCAGAGAGAGGGTCTGTGCGCGCCGCCGAGGGTCTATCTTTGCATGGTTCAGGGCCACGGTGGCCTGGTCGCCGGGCAGGCCCAACCCGCCGCTCAGGGCGTTCTTCAGCTGCTTGCGCTTCTGACTGAAGCCGGCGCGAGCAACTTGGAAGAAGGCGCGTGTGCTGGGAACTTCGACCGGAGGGGTGTCGTACACGTCAATCCTGATGACCGCCGAGTTCACTTGTGGGGGAGGGATGAAGGCACCGGCCGGGATACGCGCCACGATGCGTGGATGTCCGTAGAACTGCACACTGATTGCCAGGAGACTCATCTTGCCCGGCCCGGCAACGATCCGTTGCGCCACCTCTTGCTGCACGGTGAGCACAATCCGGCGCGGAGGGGGAGCGGCTTCCAGCAGATGGCGGATGGCGGCCGAGGTGATGTAGTAGGGCAGATTGGCGACAACCGTGTACGCTGATGCATCTGCTGTGCTCTCACGTGTCTCGCCGGTGGACGACGTCAGCAGGTCAGCTGGGTCGATCTTGAGGATGTCCCCTGGCACAACATCAACGTTGGATAGCTCAGCCAGCTCCTGGCGCAGCACCTGGCACATTGCTTCATCCAGCTCCACAGCAATCACGCGGCCGGCGACCTGGGCCAGATGCCGTGTTAGTGTTCCCAGTCCCGGGCCAATCTCCAGCACCGTTGTCTCCGGCGAGAGGTCTGCCGCCTGCACGATCTTGTTCAACAGGTTGGGGTCGGAAAGGAAATGCTGTCCGAGATCTCTGCGGGGCTGCAGGTGGTAACGTTCGAGGAGGGTGCGCACGCTGGCGTGTGGGGCGAGAGAGCCGGTGTGTTGGCGGTGGGCTGAAGACTGAGCAGTGTCCACGCTTCAGCGCTCCTGGGGCCAATTTGGCAGGACGTGACCAATCTGACCCGGTGGGGGCACGGGGGTGAGGAGGTAGACGTCCACCCACCGATATAGGCTGGGGGGGGGCTTGTCGTCGTCAAAACCCAGGTCGACGTGCCGGCCCACGACCGACGAGCCGGTGTCGCCAGCTATGGCCCCGCCGTAGCCAGACACGTAGACCCGACTGCCTAGCGGAATCACCTTGGGATCCACGGCGATCACGCCGTGTCCCGCCTTCATGCCGGTACGGGTTATGCCGTACTGGGGGTGGTCCCTGGACTTGCCCGCGGTGGCGGCCGAGTAGGCTGTGGCCAGCGCCCTGAAATGTCGCCAGTATTCAATGATGCCGTCGGGGGTCTCCATTGTTTGGACGGTGATCCTCGTGCCGTACGCGATGATCTTGGTGGTGGGGACGCGTTCCAACCACTCGTCTTCCAGCACATTGCTCACCTGACGCCCGTTCTCGTAGGTGATTCGATATCGACGCCGGGTCAATCCCGCTTCACCAGATTCCGTCATCTGCTGAGTGTCAATCGGCATGTCAGGCGTAGGTACCCAGTTGGTTTCAAAGGGTATGAGTTGTTCCTCGACTTTGAGTGCCTCCTGAACCCTCACCACCTGGATGGACATACTGTCGGCGATGCGTGCGCTGTTGGGCGGCAGGGTGTAGTCCTTGCCCACCAGCAGGATTCCCTCTTGTGCCAGCATGCTACCTACAGTGGCACGTTGGGTGCGAGTGTGAAGTGTATGTCCGTCAACGTGGATTGTGACCGGCGTCGAGCGTTGGATATGAACGGTCGCGCCAGCCAACATCGGGCTACCCAGACTGGGAGACACCCGATCACCCAGGTAGAGCAGAATCCCCTCCGACAACAACGCTTCCCCGACGGTTGGCCGCGTGGTGTAGAAGGTGACGGGCACTTTTCCGTCAATGAGGGTGACAGGAACGGACCGGTGCAGCACAATGCGCAGGGCAGGAGGTGGGACGAATCCTATTGCCAGCCCCCGACCGTCGTGGTGCGTGTCAGGTTCTGGCTCAGGCAGGTCGGCGTCCATCTGCCACGGCTGCCCATCGATCAGCACATCGTCGTGCGGCTTGACAGCGATGCCAGCTTCGACCAGGACGTCCGCCATCTGGCGGCGCTGGGTGCGGATGGTTACCCGAGTCCCGTCGGCTTCAATAAGCACCGGACGGGCCAATCTCACCGTCACAACGCTACCCGGGGCCAACCTGGTGTCAAGCGGCGGAGAGACGATGTCTTCGGGGTGCAGATCGACGTTGGCCTCACGCAGCAATCCGGCCACTGTTGCCTGGTGGGTACGCCGGTGCTGGGGGTGACCGTTCACTTCCAGGGTGACTGGCACACCGGCCAGCGAATACCCAGCGACGAGCAAGCTGAGCACGGACAGAACCAGCAATTTGCTGGCGACGAACCGGAAGGGTCGGCCGGCATTGAGCAGCTGCCACGAGCGCCGGGCCGCACAGGCGGCGCGACGGATGAAGGAGACAGGGAAGGGGTGGATGGTCAAAGCGATCTCCAACCTGGGCGATCAGCGAGCCGGCAAACCGACGTATCGGTCGATTGCCGGCTCGCTCGTTCGGTCGTTTGCGGATCCGGCGGATGACAAGTGACCGTTGAT
>JAUVRU010000037.1 GCA_030597485.1 Anaerolineae bacterium | reverse complement strand
GGTATGGTACCCGACACCAGGTTCGCCCAAAGCGACCTGGATGAAGTCCCAGTGCGCAGATGGGCGGATGCTGAGATTGTTGTTGGCCAGGACAAAGGGAAAAAGCCCAGGGCCGGTATGACGCTCAATGGCGGTGACGTGGTCCGCCACGCTGAACCCATCAGTCTCACCTGGCTGCGTGGCCACGTTGCACACGTACATCTTGAGCGCGTCGCTGGTGCGAATGGCGCGCTCAATGTCGTCAACCAGGAGATTGGGCATCACACTGGTGAAGAGACTGCCGGGCCCAGCGACAATCAGATCAGCCTCAAGAAGAACGCGCAGAGCCGGCGGATACGCTGGCACACCGGCGGGCTCAAGATACACCCACTCGATGGGTTGGCGTGCCTTGGAAATTGCGCTCTCGCCTACCACACGTTGAAGACCTGATGACTTACCGACCAGGTCGGCGCAGAGCGTCACGTCTTCCAGGGTAGCGGGAAGAATCTGCCCCCGAACGGCCAGCACTCGCCCCGATTCGACCAGGGCCTTCTCGAAACTGCCGGTCACACTGGCCATTGCTATGATGAAGAGATTGCCAAAACTGTGACCATCCAGGGCACGTGCATTGTCAGACTGCCCCGCCAGAGACCGGAAGCGATATTGAAAGAGCTGGGTAGTCAACGCTTCATCGTCGGCCAGTGCGGCAATGCAATTGCGAAAATCACCCGGGGGCAACATCCCCAACTCACGGCGTAGCCGCCCCGAGCTGCCACCGTCATCAGCCACGGTGATGATGACAGTAATATGGTCTGTGTAGGCCTTCAGCCCACGTAGCAGCGTGCTGAGTCCGTTGCCCCCGCCCAGCACCACCACTCTGGGACCTCGCTGCCGCTGGCGGTGGCGATACACCGTGTCAACCACGCTGGCGCTGCCAGGGGGCACGAAGGCCGCCAGCAGCGAGCGATTGAGTTGATAGACGGCCACCGACACCAGCACCAGGCCAATCACAACAATGCTTAATGTACGCGCCCAGCGAGGCAAGAACGCCAGAGTCAGAACACGCCACACCGGTGAAGAGATCAGCGCGGCGGTATACACGTCGTACAGGAAGTATGCCAGGCCCAGGGCAAGTGCAGTGATGCCAATCAACAACAGACCCAGCCACCGCTTGACGCCCAGGCCAGGATATAGCCACTTCCGTGCGGACCCTATCTTGCGGCCCATCTATTGCATCCCACTCCTGTCGAGCAGGTTATCAGCCAGTGCGTATTATATCGCATCCCTGAAGGTGAGTCAAAGCCCGTGAGCGCACGAAACGTCCGGGCTATTGGACGACCAATCTCGACAGACCTACGATCTCCAAAGAGGGCGATCACCTCAAGGGGGTTGCACCTCCGCGTGCAACCGAGGTGCGAAGAGCCGCACGTGAGCATATCTCCCTCTCGATGCTCTATAGCGCGGGAATGACTGGAGGAAAACCGAGCGGAAGACATACCAACAACCCTGGACATGCCCGAGGACAAGGGCGTATTCGGATGCCGTTATTGTTCGGTGACTACGGTCGGCGTAGGTGTGAGGGCAGAGGCGGCACCTTCCTCCATCTTCACCCACACCTGGTCAGTCACCTGGGCCGGCTCACCCATCGCTCCCAGACTCTCACCGTTGACGATGGCTTCCACCCCGCCAGCATTGCCCACACGCACCGCCACCTGCCGCGTACCAGTCCAGTGTCTTTGCTCTCCCACTTTGAGAATTCCTTCAAAAGCTTTGACGTCGTCCACCAATACCTGCACCCACGATTCATCGGTGATGAGCAGTTCGACAGTGACACCTGTGTAGTAGAGGGGGATAGGCGTGATGGTCGGTGTGGGAGTTTTGGTAGGAGCTGGCGTGGGCGTGGGCAAAATGAACGCCGCGTCCGCCGTGGCTGCAGGCGGTGTAGTATCCGGCTCTGGCAGCAAGGGCAACAAGGAATCCTGGTACACGTAGAAGACAGCAACCACCACCCCAACTAGCGTGGCAATCAGCACCAAGCCAATCAGCAAATCGGGTGAGATTCGGCCAGGGCGCGCCATGGAGATGCTCTTGAACCGTATTCCGTGCTCCGACATGGTTGGGCCGCCGCTGGACGCGGTATCCTGATCGTGACCATCGTGGAGATCAAGCACATAATTGGGGTCCAGGTTGAGCACGGACGCGTAGTTGCGCAGAAAGCCCCGCCTGACCACCAGATTGGGGAGATCGTCGAAGCGCTCCTCTTCCAACGCCTCTAGATAGCTGCTCTTGATATGGGTCGAGGCCTGAATATCGTCCAGGGTGAGCCCCAGTTGTTCCCGCGACTGCCGCAACAAGTCACCCAGCTCGCCCACTGATCACACTCCTGACAACAGACTTGAGACATTATCATAAGGCGGCAGGCAACAATAGTCAAATGGCTTGGATGTATGTGCTTCGCTGGCTGTGCCCCGGAATGTCTGTGGCTGTCAGTGTTGGGATCACAGTTCGGCTCATCTCAGAGTGTTTCGGGCGACGTTCGATACTGGCGCAATGAATGCCTGAGGCAATGGCCGCAGCCAAGGTTGAATCCCGATACGGGAATCTGGCGCTATCTCAGTCTCCCCGTCGCCGACTGACTTCCAGCAGTTTCTCTACCTGATAGCCGCTCTGGTCCCCGGCTCGCTGCAGATCCCTCAAGATGCTGCCGCATGCCTTGATCTCCTGAGCTGCACTGTCTGGTGGGCGCAGGGGATCCGCGCTGATCTCGACCACCGCTAGCAGCTGCAGCCACCAAAGCAGCTGGTCGAACGCTTCCTTGTTGAACCACAGGGTGCCCTGGTAGCGGTTCACCTGTAGGAACTGTTGAACGTCGCCGTCCTCAAGCAGCGATTGCAGCAAGCAAGATGGCAGCGTCTTGTCGGCGCTGGCCGGGTCTGTCCTGTTGGCATCCCTGTACCAACCTTGATGCGTGGTAAGGATCTTGATGACCGTGACTGCCTGCCACCCAGTCGCCTCACTCATTCCAAACACCTGGACCAGCACTCCGGCAATGATCTTTCCCAGCACCCATTCATCAATCCAACTACGGCTGCGCTGTATGCCATCGGGCTGGTCAACGATCTGGCCCAAGGGATGAACGAAGAGCCAGCCAAACAGACTGCCCCAGACAAAGGGATCATCGTCCAGATTGGACAGCAGGTGCTGGATGTCCCACTTGTCGTGCCACGATGCGAGTTGGGGGAAGCGGTTTTCCAGAACAGGCAACTGCAAGACAGCCGCCAGCCTTTGTTGCACCACATAGGATACTTCGGTCTCTGACCGGGTCCCGCCAGTGAACCGCATGATCTCGCGCAGTAGGTCTATCGTCTTCTGCTCAATTTCCTGCCCAACCTGTACGTCGATCTGTTGGTCCGCTTGGGTCACGCGGGCATCCAAAACCCGGCGTAGCATATCGGCATTGACCAATGCAGTGAACCGCTGACGGATGGGTTGCATCAGGGTCTCAGTCAAGGCCTCTTCGACGCTTGGCACCCCACGCCCATTCAGGTAGGCAGCCAGATGTGAATAGTGTTGCTGTTCATTATCGCCTACCTCGCGCAAATCAAGGAAGACGTGACACTTGTATGCGTCCAGTTCTATGTACAGACCGGTTTCGTGCAGTTCCTGGCTGTTTCGAATGTACTCCAGGCCAGAGACGTGATCGCGGAAGATGCAGAAGTAGTCTCCGTCAGCGTGCAGCCCGAGACCTTCCCCCAGGCCCTTCCGTGTCAGCGTTCGCTCGTCGCCCTCTCCCGTCTTCACTGAATAGGCGACGGAAGTGCGAATCCATCCCCGGGCACTGGCGAACCGGTTGTGGTAGATCACCAGCACTTGCTCCCCACCATTGCGGTTCGAATAGGCCAGTACATCTTCGTTGACGTGCCCTTCAGCGGTGAAGAAGTCGTACAAGAGGAAATGCTGCACATCGGCAAACAGGTGGCGGCGATGCAGGAGTGGGAAGATCTCACGCTGGTGCCGTCCGACTAGGTGGGCCTCGGGTTGTTCATCCCAGTAGGCGCGCCGATACTCCATCCCGTATTTCTCGGTGAAACCCTCAATCTGACCATGCCCAAACATGGGCAGCCCCGGCATGGTGACCATCAGCGTGCAGACGCCGAAGTACTTGTCGTCCTTGCCGAACTGATCCACCGCCGTCCGTTCGTCCGGATTGTTCATGAAGTTGACAAAGCGCTTGAGGACTTCGGGGTCGAACTCCAACGTGTTCTTTATGACGCTGCGGTACTTGGCGTTCTCCTCATCCCGCAACATGTTCATGAAGGCGCTGTTGTACACCCGGTGCATCCCCAGCGTGCGCACGAAATAGCCCTCCATCAACCAAAATGCTTCGGCCAGCAGCAGGGTGTCAGGGGCTTCCTGTGCCACGCGGTCGACAACTTCGCGCCAGAATTCGTTGGGCATCAAGGCATCAAGCTGATCCCTCGTCATGCCGTGGTCGGCTCGTGAGGGAATGTCACCCCCAGTGCCGGGCTCGGGGAACCATAATCGTTGGTAATGTCTCTTGGTCAAAGTCATGGCGGCGTCAAACCGGATGATGGGGAAGCGGTGGGCAACCTGCAAGATCATCTGGATAACTGCCTCACGAACCTCAGGGTTGAGATAGTCCAGCTGAGCAGTGTCGTTCCACGGCATACTGGTGCCATCGTTGCCGTGGTAGATGTACCGCTCACCAGCTGTCCAGTGGTCCACCCGCCTGAACACCACCGCCGCATCGTCCCGGCTGTAATAGTGATCTTCCAGATAGATGCCTGTACGCTCGTCCTGGGAGAGGTCCGGCCCGCTGAAGGAATAGGACCCGAAGGGACTGTAGTCCAGTGATACAAACCAGTCCGGATGCTCGATCACCCATCTAGAGTCGATAGCCATATGATTGGGAACCATGTCGCTGGCCAGGCGAATCCCTCGCTGCCAGGCGCGATTCTTCAAGTCTTCGTAGGCGCTCTCTCCCCCCAGGTCGGCTGCAATCTGGTAGTCGTACAGGGAATATGCGGATGCAGCCGCTTCGGGATTGCCACACAACTGCTTGATTCTCCTGGATGCCTGACTGCGTTCCCACAGCCCGATCAACCATAGGCCGGTGAAGCCCCACTCAGCCAAGGTGTCCAACTCCTGGTCGGGGATGTGATCCAGCTGAGTGATCGGCCGGCCGTATTGCCTGGACAGCTGGTCCAGCCACACGTAGATGTTCTTGGCCATCAGTACCAGCCTGGGCATCCAGTCCAAATCCGGGCTGAAGCGCTCCAACTCTATCTCTTGACCGCTGAAGTCGTACACGTAGCTGGGCCCAGCCCCCTGGAACACGGCCCGTTGTTCCTCTTTGATCAAATCCAGGCTGGCCAGCAAGCGGTAGATGTACTTGCCCAGCAAGTGACCCCATCTCTGGCGTATGTACTCAATCTGCCCAGGAAGCGAATGGGGCTCGGCTATGGCTGGACTGCGCAACAGGTCTACCAGGTTCTGGGCATCCGGCCCGAATCTGGGTTGACTCTCCAAGAATTGGGTCAGTCCGGAGATTACCTGCAAATAGGCAGTCTCCTTTTCCAGAGTTGCGTCGTCAAACAGTTCCCAAAAGCGTGAGAATGCCGGGTTCACGTTGGCCAGCCAGAGCATCAACATCTCCTCCAGCACCATCTGCCGGTTGGGAACCCCGTCCGTCTCGCCTTCCATGTAGCCTGCCAGGCTGGCCCGGCGCCGATAGACGTCAAGGGGGGGAAACTCATCCGCGAAGCGGCTTAATGCCGCGTCTACCGTTTCCTTGCCAATCTGTTGGTCCAGCCAATCCAGTGCCTGCTGCATCACCCTGGGGTTCTTCTGCTCACGGTACAGGCCAACCACACGGTGGAGGACTTCGTCAATCAAGCCCATAGCGTTGATCTGCCCGGCTTTCACTGCTTGTTCTGGAAACCGTACCAGGTCTTGCGTCTGGTTGATCTTCAGGGCAAACACGCGCGCCGCGTGGAAGTTGGCGAAAACCACATCCCCGCTCAAGGAGAACAGCGATTCGTCGAATTGATAACGATCACGGGCGACACGAGAGATATGGAATTCCATGTCGTCACATCCTACTGTATGTTGGGTTCCTGCTTGCCGGCGGAATCTCCAGGGTATGCATCAGTCACCGGGGGTGGGCGACAGAACCAATAGCATCGAAGTCTGGGAGGCCCTGTGAAGAATCTGATGTCCGCAGCGAGCCGACACACGACAGGCAGGAACGATCCGTGCCCAGGAAGTGGTGACCTGGACCGCCCCTGCCTCTGGTGGTTTTTCCAGGAAGACCTGGAGAGTCACACGTCTCAGTATAGTGAAACATGACCAAGATGGCATGGTGACCAGCCAGCAACTGGCAACGACTCAGGCTTGGCATCCCCGAGGCATCAGACTCGCCGGTACAAGTCACCATCTCCCCACTAGGGCCCACCACAGTGATGCTGATGAGTCAGATCCGGCCCTTACGGGCGCGGCCTCTGTCATATTATGATCCCTGTGATGGGGTACTAGGAGACGCCAAGCAATTCCTTGGCCTTGCGAACGGCGCTGCTGGCATCGGGCGCGAACCCGTCGGCTCCGATCTCGTCGGCGAAGTCCTGAGTAATGGGCGCACCACCGATCATCACCTTGACCTGCCCGTGCAGACCGGCTTCCGCCAGCGTGTCAATGGTGTCCTTCATGCCAGGCATCGTAGTGGTCAGCAGGGCCGACAGGCCAATCAGCTGGGCATTCTTGTCGCGAGCAGTCTCCACGAATTTCTCGGCGCTTATGTCCACCCCCATGTCAATCACCTCGAACCCGGCGCCTTCCAACATCATCTTGACCAGATTCTTGCCGATGTCGTGTAGGTCCCCAGCCACTGTGCCCATAAGAATAGTGCCGATCGTCTGGACGCCGGCCTCGACCAGCCGCGGCCGGAGGATCGTCATCGCCGCCGACATGGCACGGGCGGAGATGAGCATCTCAGGGACGAACTTCTCGCCTTCTTCGAACAGCCTGCCGACCTCGCCCATAGCCGGGATGCAGGCCTTGTTGAGGATGTCCTCTGCCGGAGTGTTGGCTGCCAATGCTGCTTCCGTCTCGCTGGATGCCGCCGGGGCGTCGCCGTTAAGAACTGCTTCGTAGATGCTTTCAAGACTCATGGTGAATTCGCTCCTTTTCTGATGAAAGTATGGTTTATGTGAGCCTCAATTCGAGGTTCTCAACCTGAGACATCAGTCAGGGCCGGGGAAACCCCGGTTGACCGTGATCCAGCCGGGATTCAGCCGCCGCCCCCCAACGCGTCGTAACTCCCGTATTTGTGGACGGCCTGGACCATGGCCCAGAAGTTCTGGGGCGGGACCCCATCCGCAATGTGGGTGGAGGAACCCAACACATAACCACCACCGGCGCCCAGCCGGACACAGTAGTCCCTGACCGTTTCTTCTATCTTTTCCCAATTCCCATAGGCCAGCAAGGAGGTAGGTATCCCACCCACGAAGGCCATTTTGTCGCCCCACTGCTTCTTCACCTCGAATATGTTGTTACACTCCGGCTCCATTGGGTGAACAATATCAAAGCCTATGTCGTGTAGGATGGGAAGTACTTTGTCCATCTTCCCCTTGGTGTGAATCGCTACCAGTTTGCCGTGCTCCCTGGCGGGCTCAATCAGACGTCTCATCCTATGCGGGAAAATCTCCTGGAACATATCTGGGCGGATCATCAAGCCCACATTGTGGGCAATCTCGTCACTGATCAGCACGAACGCCAGGTCGGCAGCAAACCGGTCGCACACGGCCCGCACTACCTGTTCCTGATGGGCCAGAAGGATGTCCATCAGCGCTTCCAGGAATTCTAGATCATCGTAGAACAGGTAGAGTGAGTCTAGCAGTCCCACCGCACGCATCGCACTGTCGAAGAACGAGGTGAAACTGGCAATAACTCCTACGCCGGTCCCCTCGACAGCCTGCAGGTAACGTTCCAGGCGATTGAGTTGGTCGGCAAGGGAAGGGGCTGGTTCCAGGTCGTCGAGATCGGCCCACGTCTTGACGGTACCGTTCACGTATTGCTCGCTGCCATCCGAAGCCCTTCCGAAGATGTTGTTGGGCCGCCAGGTGAAGTTGCAGACCACCGCGTCCATTCCCATTCGGGCAGCAAATTCCACATGATCCTCCGGGCTCACCGGCTGGCCTTCGATGCGAGTGTCCTCGATATCATACCGCAGCTCCCGGCCGAGGACATATTCATACACCGCCTGGTTGGTGGTCCACAGGTCCAGGTGTGGCAGACGGTCTGCTTCCTGATGACGGAGCACCTTCAGCAGCCGGTTGACATCAGATGCCTCGTACTCTGGTGAATGCGCCGCTCCCGCAGTGACCGAAGAGTCTACTATGTTGAGACACTGGTAGAGGCTTTGCTTCTCCTCGGAATTCAGAGGCTTCACCAGGATGCCCCGCATCTGCGGGTCTTTGGGAATGGGCAAGCTGATGCTCGACCGACCGTTGTTCTTCAGATGTCTGCCACAAGAAAACCGTTTGACAAGGCGAGTGGGCAACACGACGTGTCGAGGCTGCCGGCTCGACTGGCTGCCCAGTCGGCTGAAGAGAAGCTGGGCAGCGTTGGTGCCCATATCGTAGGCAGGCTGGACGACAACGGTCAGGAAAGGAAAGAAGATGGAAGCATCAGCCACATCATCAAAGCAAACCAAGGCGATGTCTTCCGGAATGCGGAGCCCTCGCTTCTCCAGCGCATTCATCACGCCCCTGGCTATGGTGTTGCTGGCGGCAAAGACAGCTGTGGGATTTGTGCCGCCATCCAGCAATTGATGGGTCAGACGCTCCCCAGATACAGAGCGGAATTCGCCGTGTTTGATCAGGCGGGGGTCAACTGGGATGCCTACCTCGATCAATGCCATGCAGTAGCCAGCAACACGTTCCTGCGCTGTCGAGGTGGTCGGAGGTCCCGACAATACCGCGATGCGCTTGTGGCCCAGGTCGATCAAATGCCGCGTCAGAGCCCGCGAGCCGGAGGCGGAATCGGTACACACTGTGTCCACATCCCACCCCTGGATGCGTCGATCCACTACCACCAAAGGCACATTCTGGCGGCGCAGATCAGATAGACTATCGGCATCAGAGTCGTGAGGAGCGATGACCACACCCTCTACTCGTTGACTGAGGACAACATCCAGGTAGTGACGTTGCTTGTCGGGGTTCTCGTCAGTGTTGCACAGGAACACGGAATAGCCGCGACTCTGGGCAGAAGCCTCAACACCTCGTGCCACTGTGGTCCAAATCAAGTTCATGATGTCGGGGACAAGCAGCCCCAACGTGCCGGTCCGCTTTGAGCGCAAGCTGCGAGCCAGCACGTTGGGGACATAACCCAACTCTTTGATGGCGCGTTCCACATTTTTCCTGGTGGACGGGTTGACGTGATCGGCACGGTTGATGACCCGGGAGACGGTTACCGGGGATACGCCTGCACGTTTGGCCACATCACTGATGGTCGGCAATTGCGGCTCCGGGAAGTGAAGGTTCTTGTGAGAACTGGCCAGTGATTGCATGAAAACGTTACCATGGCATCGTTTTCAATAGCGACATTATATGGGACATCAGGGGAATTGTCAAGAGTGCAAAGCGTGGGTGTGGAGGGTTGACAAGAACCGTAATCTGACATAGTATGGTAGCGGCTTGACGCGGACGAGGTGAAGGATGCGGGGAGCATATCATGATTAAGTTGCTGATGAGCTGGGACATCCGAGAAGGTCGTGAGAGCGAGTACTTCGAATTCGTTGTGCGCGACTATGCACCCAGTCTTACCCGGTTGGGGATTCAGCCAACAGAGGCATGGTATACGATCTATGGGGACGGTCCTCAGATTCTTACCGGTGCAGTCACTGAGGATTTGCAGGCGATGCAGGATCTGCTCAACAGCGAAGAATGGGCAGAATTACGTGAGAACCTGATGAAATATGTCACGAACTTCCGCCAGAAGATCGTGAAGGCTACCGGTCGTTTTCAGCTGATGTAACACTGGGAAGCAAGACCCTAACGAAACGTCGGCAAGTCTCGACACAAAACGAGCGGACGTTGACTTGGTCAACGTCCGCTCGTCGCTTTGTCCGGCGACCAGGCCACCAGGTGGCATCAGCGTCACTTGGCAGC
>JAUVRU010000079.1 GCA_030597485.1 Anaerolineae bacterium | reverse complement strand
TCAAGCCCGACGTACTGATCATGGATATCAAGATGCCCGATTTGGACGGGATTGACGCTGCCAAAATCCTTACTGAGGAGCGCATCGCTCCCGTCATCCTGCTGACAGCTTATAGTCAGCAAGACCTGGTGGAACGGGCCAAAGAGGCCGGCGTGGTCGGCTACCTGGTCAGGCCCTTCAAGGAACCTGACCTGGGGCCCGCGAGTGAGGTAGCGCTGGCTCGCTTCGAGGAGTTCGTGGCCTTGCACAAAGAAGTGGACGACCTGAAGCTGGCGTTTGAGACGCGCAAGCTGGTAGAGCGGGCCAAGGGCATCTTGATGGACACCCAGGATCTGAGTGAGGCTGATGCCTTCCGTAAGATCCAGAAAATGAGCATGAATATCCGCAAGCCTATGAAGGAGGTCGCTGAGGCCATCATCCTGGCGAATCAGACGGAAGAAGAGTGAGCCAGTCTTCGGACTGGCCACTGGCGTGGTGCGAAGGTCCTTCTGTTCTCTTGTGATGCTCCCCGCCCTGGCGCGGTGCCATCCAGCATTGCATTGCAAGCGAATGGGCTTGTCGCGCAGGCTGGTGAGTGCTCGAAGTGGAGGAGGAGTCTCGTCTTGGGCAGACGGAACTCCTCCGACGGACTCAGGGCGAACGAATGAAGGAGTAGGTGCCGAGTGCCAATCACGAACGGACAACCCCCGTGGGCCAGGAACATTGTGCATACCTGCATGAACATATCTGCCGGCGAAAAGGTGTTGCTGATCGCCGATCAGCCCTTGGCTGCTGTGCGGACGCATCTGGTGGCTGAGGTGCTCACGGTTGACCCCGGCCAGATGTGGTGCTACACACTTCCCGACGTGGCCCGGCCCTTGCTGGAGTATCCCCCTCTGCTGCACCAGGTAGGGGCCGAGGCAGACGCGGCCATCGTGTTTTTCGCCGACGTTCCTTCCGAAGAGACCCCGGGCCGGCTGGCGTTTTGGCGAACCTGCGAGCAGTATGGCACACGGGTAAGCTTCGGTGCCCAGATTGACGATTCGATACTGGAAAACGAGCTCAGTGCTGACTACCCTGCTATTGCCGTCATCACCCGGCGTTTGAAGGAGCGGCTGCAAGGGAAGGATCAAGTGCGCATCACGACAGCGCTGGGGACTGACCTGGCCTTCTCCATCGCCGGCCGGGACGTCAAGGAAGACACCGGCTTGATCCACGAACCTGGCCAGTTCGGCAACCTGCCGGCCGGTGAGTGCTTCGTGTCACCTCTGGAAGACAGTGCCCAGGGGGTGTTGGTGGTGGACAAGAGCTTCCCGGACCTGGTGTTGGCTGAGCCGGTTCGTATGGTCTTCGACAAGGGGCGAGTGGTCACGATTGAAGGAGGCGCTGAGGCAGAGGAGCTAACGCGCCGGATTGAATATGGGGAGCGGCAGGAAGATGTCCAGAACTGTCGCGTGATTGCTGAGCTGGGCATTGGCACCAACCCGGCGGCTCGACTGACTGGCAGGCTGATCACTGATGAGAAGGTGATGGGCACGGTGCACATTGCCATCGGTGACAATTCCTTACCGTCCTACGGCGGCGTCAACCGGGCACCGATCCATATTGACGGTGTTGTTGGTCGGCCCACGCTGGTAGTGGACGGCAAGACGCTGATCGAAGATGGTCAGTACCTGGTTTGATCGGCCGTGACCTGCCGGTAGTATGGGCAAGGAGGCAGTCAACTGCAAGTCAACGTTCACCTGCGCGGCGTTCTGCGAGACCTGCTTTCTCCCGAGGCCAAGGGGCAGGCCACAATCCGATTGAACAACGACGCTACTGTCGGCGATTTTCTGAACCACCTGGGCATCAAACGGCGGGTTATCGTAGCGGTCAATGACCAGCCAAGGATAGATGCGACTTATGTCCTTCAAGATGGGGATCGCGTTGTGATTGACACCCTGGTTGGTGGCGGTTGAGCACATACATGATTCGCAGATCAATACAGAAGGGAGATACGACCATGCCGCATGGATACAACAAGAGCGTTCTGCACGTGGATCTGACAGCCGGCGACCTCGCAATTGAGGAGCCTGATGAGCTGTTCTACCGCAAGTATATGGGTGGCAGCGCGATGGGGCTCTACTACCTTCTCAAGGAAATGCCGCCCGATGTTGACCCGATGGGGCCGGACAATGTCCTTACTCTGTGCCTGAGTGTGATAACCGGCGCTCCCATATCGGGACAGAGCCGCTTGACGGCTTCGGCCAAGTCCCCGCTGACAGGCTGTGTTGGCGATGCCCAGAGTGGTGGCTTTTTTCCGGCGGAGATGAAGTTTGCCGGCTTTGATGGCATTGTGGTCAAGGGAAAAGCCGAGAAACCGGTCTACCTGTGGATACACGATGGGCAGGCCGAATTGCGCGATGCCAGTCATCTGTGGGGTCGCGTTACCGGTGATGTGGAGGATTTGCTCAAGGAAGAGCTGGGTGATGACAAGATTCAAGTGCTTCAGACCGGACCGGGTGGCGAAAACGGGGTGCGCTTCGCGGCTATCATGAGCATGAGCAACCGTGCCAACGGGCGCACCGGCATGGGCGCCGTGATGGGATCGAAGAACCTTAAGGCTGTGGCCGTGCGCGGCACCCGGAAGCCCCGCATTGCCGACAAAGAAGCGCTGAACCGGCTGGCTCGCTGGGGAGTAGACAATCTACCCCAATCGGACATAGCCGGATTAGGCAAGTATGGGACCGCCCAAACCACTGGCGGTCAGCAGACGGATGGCGGGCTGCCAACCCACAACTGGGCCAGTGGTGTCTTTGACGGCTGGGAGGCCCTTGACGGTCCTACTATGTACGACACCGTGCTGCGCGGCACTGCTGAGGGCAAGCAGGACCGTCAAGGGCGCGATACCTGCTACGCTTGCACTGTTCGCTGCAAGCGGGTCGTCGAGATTGCAGAGGGGCCCTACCAGGTGGACCCCAGGTACGGCGGACCGGAGTACGAGACCACCTCCACCCTGGGATCCTGCTGCGGGATCAGCGATTTGGCTGCCGTAAGCAAGGCCAACGAGCTGTGCAACAAGTACGGGCTGGATACCATCTCGTGTGGGGCCACGATTGCCTGGGCTATGGAGTGCTTTGAAGAGGGGTTGCTCACGCTTGAGGACACTGGCGGAATCGAACTGGGCTTTGGCAACGCTGAAGCCATGGTCAAGATGACGGAGTTGATTGCCAAGCGCGAGGGATTCGGGGACATCCTGGCAGAAGGTTCAGCCCGGGCGGCTGCCAGAATAGGCCGGGACACCGAGCGTTTCCTCACCACCTCCAAGAATCAGGAAGCACCGGCCCACATGCCACAGGTGAAGCGTAGCCTGGCCCTCATGTACGCCGTCAACCCTTTCGGTGCTGATCACCAGTCACACGAACACGACCCGGCCTATGAGCCATACCCGGAACGCATGCCCGAGCTGGGATTGCTCGACCCGCAGCCAGATCTAGCGCTCAATGCTGAAGTGGTGCGTTACGCTCTGGTCACCCAGCACTTCTACAGCGCTACCGACAGCCTCAATGTGTGCCAGTTCGTCTATGGCCCCGCGTGGCACCTGTATAGCGCTAGCCAGTTGGTGGAGGTCATCCGGGCGGTTACGGGATGGGAGACCAGCTTGTACGAACTCATGAAGGTGGGCGAGAGACGACTCAACATGCTGCGCGCTTTCAATGCACGTGAGGGGATCGGGCGCGAGGCCGATACCCTACCTGACAGGTTCTTCGACCGGCCTCTCAAGGACGGCCCGAGCGACGGCTATGTGCTGAACCGCGAGGAATGGCAACAGGCCGTCGATACGTACTATGCAATGTGTGGCTGGGATCCAGAGACCGGATATCCAACACGAGCCACCCTGGAGTCACTGAGCATCGGCTGGGTGGCTGACGAGCTTAGCCTATAGCAGTGCTATCTGGTCAGCGAGCCAGCCAAACAACCAGGCAACCGTTCAATTGAAGGTGGGACAGAACGCTGAAAACGCTGATCGACCGCCGATTCACGCAGAGTCTTGAAAATGAAACAGCGAGAGTCTGTGTAAAATCAGTGTAGTCTGCGTGCTATCCCCGACCGACTATGGCTCTAGCCGGGCCTGCATGTTCTGCCAGTGGCTTCCCTGCCAGTAGATGCGGTGGCAACCAGGACATCGTTGAAATCGGGTATGGTGCCGGAGCACGTAGGTCGGCACCTGGTGGGCGACCTCAGCACGGGCGACGTCAACGAGGGGTGAGTTGCACTCCGAACACCGTCCCGAGGCGCTGCCTGGTGTCAGGGGGAAAGCGGCCGTGACCTGTGCCAACTGCTCGTCAAGCGTTTGGCTTTCTACCAGCAGGGAGCGCACCCCGCGGTGACCGGCCAACTCCCGGTCACGGGTGAGGAGCACCCGATTCTCGGCGCGCGCGATTCGCACCAGTTCGGGGTCATCCCGCTGGTTGGCATAGTCGGCATCATACCCCATCCGGCGCAACCAGCGGGCCAAGCTACCCAACATCACGTCCAGCACGAAGCGGACAGATTGTCCCTCGCCCATAGTGGTGCCTCCGCTGCATCTCTGTCTCGCGTCAAATTTCGGTTCGTGGCGATCCAATGAATGACTCGTCTGAAAAGACGTCTTCTCACCGCGGCCCGTCCTGCCTGCACCTGTGGGTGCGGCACAGGTGGCTCGCGCCAGCGGGCCAGGGAGAACGCTGAGATCGCAGCCTGTCCCCTGGCACCGCCGCTGCGCGGCAGCGCGCACTTGCACCGCGCACGCGCGGTGCCAGTGCAGGTGGGGGCAGGTGAGCGGTGAAATCCTCGTGATTTCAGAGGAGTCATGAATGAGTACGTCACACGCGCCCCGTGTAGCAATCTGGGAGCGGGCAAGAGAGCGTTCGCTAGGCGACATCTTGCTGTATGGGTCTCGTAGGGTTCGCGTTCAGCAATGTTCATTGTCATGTGCTATAATGGTCTCTGAAGCGTGGCTAAGGTGGTCAAGGACGATCATCACCCTGGACGGAAGGCACAAGAGGTAACGTGCACGAGACTCCAGGGAAGGCAATCTCCTCTTCTCCTCCTTTTGGGACCGGCTGGCGGCAACAGCCGGTCTCGCTTTTTGTTCCACTTCGACGGTATCAATGCCTGAGCCTGCTGTAGGGCTGTGTTCCTGATCCGTCCGATGTCCAATAGGATCCCCCACAAGGAATATCGGCCCTGCTTCGAAACCTCCGGCCCCTGACGACTTATGAGACGTGGTGGATTGATATACAATCCGGCTCAGAACGGCCAGGTGGTAGTCCCAGGAGCCAACATGCGACATCAGAAAGGGGAGCGTGGTCAGGGCTTGGTTGAATACGCCCTCCTGATAGCGTTGGTTGCCATTATTGCCGTGGCAGCACTTTCAATGATGGGCAGAAGCCTCTATACCATACCTCTACGGGATCTCTGAAGCACTGCAGTTCGGGTGCGTCAGGTCAGCGCCGAGACCTTTCGTAGCTACGCCGGCCCTCATCTGCATTTCGAGATTCGACTGGGCAGCGAGCTGGTCGACTCAGCCTCCCACCTTCCGTAGGCAAAGGACAAGCCTTATCACGCGCCTGGCTACCTGACAGTTCTGAATGGGACACAGGTTTTCGCTAATCCTCGCAGATGAAAACATAAGAAACCCAGAGAAATCAGCGTGCGTCCGCGTTCATCTGCGTCCTATTGGAACCATATGACCGAAGTATCAGGTGGCTAGATCACGCGTCTCGGATCGGCACAGTCCATTATTGGTGTATCAATCCTGGCGTTCGGGCGTCTCACCCCCACTTTGCAGCCCGTAGCCGCAGACTGTTGGCGACGACGGTTACGCTGCTGAATGCCATCGCGAAGGCAGCCAGCACCGGGTGTAGCGCCCGTAGCATCATGGGCAGGGCAGCGAACGGATAGAGGACGCCGGCTGCCACCGGAATGAGGATAGCATTGTAGAAGAAAGCCCAGAAGAGATTCTGCTTGATCGTCCGCATAGTGGCGTGGCTCAGGCCGATGGCCTGGGGCACGGAGCGCAGGTCGCCGCGCATCAGCGTGACGTCGGCTGTCTCCATGGCCACGTCTGCGCCGGTGCCGATGGCAATGCCAACATCAGCCTGGGCCAAAGCTGGCGCATCGTTGATGCCATCACCGACCATTGCCACCAGGCCGATCCCTTCCCCCTGTAGCTCCTCGATCTTGGCTGCTTTGTCGCCCGGCAGCACTTCGGCCAGCACCCGATCTATCTCCATCTCCCGGGCAATGGCTTCAGCCGTGGCCCAGTTGTCGCCGGTCATCATCATCACCTGGAGGCCCAACCGGTGCATCTCGGCCACAGCTTCCTTTGAGCCCGGTTTGGGAGTGTCGGCTACCGCACTCAAGCCAACCGCCTGTCCGTCGACCGCTACCCACATGGCGGTCTTCGCCTCCGACTGCAA
This sequence comes from Anaerolineae bacterium, assembly GCA_030597485.1. GTDB lineage: Bacteria > Chloroflexota > Anaerolineae > 4572-78 > NAK82 > JAUVRU01. The sequence goes on along the minus strand of JAUVRU010000079.1, from coordinate 1,089 downwards.
ACGGTTCGCCTCGGTATCCAGTCCGTCAAGGCGAATCGAGTTTTCGGTCATCAGTCTGCGGTTCCCCACGGCCACCAAATGCCCTTCGACCTGGGTCACGATGCCTTGCCCTGCTATCGCCTCAAACCGATCCGGCTGGGCCAGCGACAGGCCGCGTCCTTGCGCCGCTTGCACGACGGCCTCGCCCAGGGGGTGCTCACTGCCGCGCTCGGCGGAAGCCGCCAGCCGCAGCAGCCACCCCTCGGCATCGGAAGAGTCGTTTGATGCCACAACGTCGGTGACCGTGGGCTGGCCCGCGGTGATGGTGCCGGTCTTGTCGAGCACCACGACCTTGATCGCGTGGGCTTGCTCCAGCGCTGCGCTGCTCTTGAAGAGAATCCCATGCTGAGCCCCCAGGCCGGTACCTACCATCACCGCTGTGGGCGTGGCCAGCCCCAAGGCGCAGGGACAAGCAATGACCAGCACCGCCACCATACGGATCATAGCGGGCGTGAATCCGGCGCCCACCACAAACCACCACACCAGCAACGTGACCAGGGCGATGGTGATGACAACCGGCACAAAAACGCTGGCCACCTGGTCGGCCAGACGCTGGATAGGAGCCTTGCTCCCTTGCGCCTCTTGCACCAGGCGGATTATCTGTGCCAGGGCTGTCTCAGCGCCGACCTTGGTGGCCTCGAACTTGAGCAATCCTTGTTTGTTTATGGTGGCGCCGATGACCTGATGACCCGGTTTCTTGTCCACGGGCAGGCTTTCGCCGGTCAGCATGCTTTCATCCACCGATGACTGGCCTTCCACCACGACGCCGTCCACCGGGATTCTCTCGCCGGGCCTGACGATAACAATGTCGCCCACTGCTACTTGTTCAATGGGGGCGTCTAGTTCCTGTCCATCGCGCACCACTCGGGCGGTCTTCGCCCGCAAGCCCAGTAGCGCCTGGATGGCGGCGCGGGTCTGGCCCGTGGCCCGTGCCTCCAACAGTTTGCCCAGCTTGATGAGGGTGATGATGACGGCAGCCGTCTCGAAGTAGACATGCGTGCCCAAAGCCGTGCTGCCTAATGTCAGGGCTATGGTGACCGGTACGCTGTA
>JAUVRU010000074.1 GCA_030597485.1 Anaerolineae bacterium | reverse complement strand
TCACGAAATAGGCCGAAGGGGAATGCAGAACGCCGCCTTTGCCCCGATCAAGAGCCAGTTTGCAGCAACGAGTGGCATCGATGGCCACTCCCGCCGAATTGGGTGAGTCTTCTACCGACAAACGCAGCTCCAGATTCATGGGCACATCACCGAACAGCTTGCCCTCCATTCGGATGAAGCACACCTTCTGGTCCTTCTGCCAGGGAACGTAATCGCTGGGCCCGATATGGATATCCTCGTCAGCCAACCGTTCGGCCGCGACTGCTTGCACGGCTTCAGTTTTCGACTCCTTCTTGGAAGCGAGACGCTTCCGATTAAGCATATTCAAGAAGTCTGTGTTTCCACCCGTGTTCAGCTGGTACGTGCGATCCAGCCTGACGCCTCGCTTGTTGAACAGATCGGTCAGTGTCCGATGGGTAATGGTCGCACCCAGCTGCGCTTTGATATCATCACCCACGATGGGCAGGTTCTTCTCCTCGAATCGCCGTGCCCAGGCGGGATCACTGACGATAAAAACGGGAATGTTGTTGATTAAAGCAACGCCAGCCTCCAGAGCGCATTCGGCGTAGAAGCGGCTGGCGTCCTCGGAGCCTACTGGCAGATAGTTCAAGAGGATTTCGGCACCAGACTCCTTCAGAGTAGTGACGATCTCCTCTTTCGTGGGTTCCGGCTCATCAGCCAGAACAAAGACGTACTGGTCATCGTATTCGCGCATGTGGTCAGAAACGCCGTCCAGTGTCCGACCCATGCGCACCTTCGTTCCGGTAGGGGGCACATCCGTGCAGAACACGGTGGTGCAATTTGGCGCGGCGAAAATGGCCTCAGCTACGTCCTTGCCCACCTTCCGCCTATCAATGTCGAAAGCAGCAACTACCTCAATATCGTAGGCCTTGAAGCCTCCAATATCCCTGTGCATCAAACCGATAGGATCCTTGCCGTCGTTGTTTCTGTAATAGGAAATGCCTTGTACCAATGAACTGGCACAGTTGCCAACCCCAACAATAGCGATCTTAATTGTGTTCACTGTTGTGTCTCCTTGTGTATGAAACGATGTCAGTGGAGTCTCTCTGTAGAAACCGGGCACCCCGGCATCAGTCATGTGGTCTGGCTTTCGGCAGACATCAGGCCTTGCCTTCTGCTGCACCTATCTTCTTGCTTCTCACTCCCTGCCCTTACTCCCCCCGCCTTCTCCTTTCTATCTGTCCGGCACACCGAAACCCATCTCCCGGGTTGCGGGAGTCGGCCTGCTGGCACTACAGCGTGAATTCAATACAACGGGCCGATGGAGACCCGGTTTTTCCCCATATGTTCAGCCACCCACTGCTCTTGGGCTCTTGTCTTGTCTGCCCACCGTGGAGGCGCGCGTGACCAAGCGGCATTGAACAAGCGCCTCGGACGTCCCTGACATTTCTTCGGAAACACCCTCCTCTGACATCAATGAGAGTGTCATTCGCATGGCCTCCTGCCCCATCTCGGCCTTCGGCTGCGAGACCGTCGTCAGCGGCGGCGACAGGTACGACGCCAGCGGAATATCGTCATAACCCACTACCGCCAGGTCCTCAGGAACGGACAGGCCGGTTCGTCCGGCCGCGTGCATCAAACCCATAGCCGTCATGTCGTTATAACAGAACACAGCCGTGGGCAGCTCATCAAGAGCGGCAAGGTGCCTGAACGCTCGTTCGCCACCATCCGGACAACCGTTCCCCTCCACCACCAGCGCTGGCTCCGGCTCGATTCCCGCCTCCATCAAGGCCTGGCGATAACCACCGAGCCGGTCCCGGCTGGAGCTGTGGTTGACCGCGACCGGGCCTGACACGTAGGCGATGCGCCGGTCCCCCTGCTGAACCAGATGGCGCGCGGCCAGATACCCCCCGTGGTGATTGTCGACGCTAATCGTATGAGGATAACGTCCCATCCGCTCGTTGTGGTTATTGATGATCACGACAGGTGCGTCGATCCGCTCCTGATGCTCAAGGTACACAGCGCCAATGCGCGACGCGATGCAGATGACGCCATCCACCCGCTTGGAGCGCAGCATCTCCACCGCTGCCATCTCGCGCTCCGGGGTCTCTTCCGAGCTGCACAGGATCACGGTGTAGTCATACTCGTCTGCCGTCGTCTGGATACCTTGGACTACCTCGGACATGAACGGATCGGTGATGGTGGTAACCACTACCCCCACCGTGTTCGTATATCGGGTGACCAGGCTGCGGGCCAGCGTGTTGGGTGAATATCCCATCTCATCGGCCAGGCACTTGATCCGGTCTTTGGTCGCGTCGCTGATGAGAGAACTGTCGTTCAGCGCACGCGACACGGTGGAATGTGAGACGCCCGCGGTCCTGGCGATGTCTTTGATGGAAACTCGCATAATTCAACCAGCCACAACTACAATGGTACCACCAGATCACCAATGCACACGTGTGCAATTGTATCATAGGGATGTCTCTTTGTCAAGCAGCAGACGACTACAGAGCGCATTCCAAGTCGGTGGGCGGCAGCGGTCAGGTGGCTACTGACAGTGGCAGAGTTAGACTTCGGAAATCCTGGGACAGAGTCCCGTGCACGAGTCGGCTCGATAACTGCCGCAAGTTGGCCCATCGAATGGTTTTAGTTGACTTCTGGAGTCTCATTTGCCCACTGAACGGAGATGCACCCCGACTACAGACGAAACTCAGACCTTCCGTACACTCCGCGTAGGGTAACCGTAGAGCACGCGTCCAGCAAGTCACCATAATATCTGGTACGATGTGTTTGTAGGTAAACCTCTTTTTCTCCTCCTTTTGTACGAGAGCCGGGGAAGCGGGTCCCCGGCTCTCAACGATTCTGTGGGCAGTCCCGGCGCCGCCGAGGCTGCTTTTTTGTTTGCCACTCCCTTTTGTGTACAATACGAAGTACTCCATCAGCCCGAGGACGGAAACGAATGAAAAAGATGTGGGGCCTGTTTGTCTTGAGCCTTGTGTGCGTTCAGATAATTGTGACCGGATGCGCTCCAGCCGCCCGGTCCCCCTCCGCGTCCACGCCAGGCACGGATACTACACGACACGGCGGCAAGTTAGTATATGGGCTGACGCTGGCCCCGTCCGGCATCGACCCACACGTGAACGCCTCATCTGAATTGGGCATTCCTCTCACCAGTGTTTACGACAACCTGGTCTATCGTGCTCTCGACGCGGAAACAGACACGGATCAGCAGTTCGTACCTGGTCTGGCCCAGTCGTGGGAGGTGAGTGACGATGGACTGGCATACACCTTCCGCCTGCGTCACGGGGTGACCTTTCACGACGGAACCACCTTCAACGCCAACGCCGTTCGTATCAACATCGAACGCGTCATGAATCCTGACACCAGGTCTCAGAAAGCGGTTTTCCTGCTGGGCCCATTTGAATCGGTGGAGGTGCTGGACGAATACACCGTGACCATTCACCTGTCAGCACCCTATGCCCCTCTGCTGGACGGATTGGCTCAAGTCTACCTGGGAATGGCATCGCCGGCCGCACTGACCGAATGGGGAATGGACTACCAGTTCCACCAGGTAGGCACTGGCCCGTTCAAGTTCGTGGACTACGTGCCCAACGATCATCTGACCCTCGTTCGCAACGAGCGCTACCAATGGGGCCCCGTGCTCTACGACCACGCCGGTCCTGCCTACTTGGACGAAATCGAGTTCCGCTTCTTCACCGACCCGGCCGGGCGTGCTCTGGCTCTGGAGGCAGGCGACACCGATGTGATGGGCGAGCTACCACCCCTGGACGCTGCCCAACTGGAACGAGACGTGGATTTCGTGGTGCTCCCGGTTCCTGTGCCCGGTCAGTCCCTCGGTTTGATGCTCAACTCCCAACGCCCGCCCCTGGACGACAGCCGGGTGCGACAGGCATTGCTCCTGGCTACTGACCGGCCGGCCATCGTGAAGGCTATCTTTGGCGAGCAGTCGCCGGTGGCCTACGGCCCACTGACAGCGATCACTTTCGGCTACGATCCATCATCGGCCAATAGTTACGCCTACGAACCGAGCCGGGCTAGGGCCTTGCTGGACGAGGCCGGTTGGACCGACTCTGATGGGGATGGTATTCGTGATCGAGACGGTCAACCGCTGACCCTGGACGCGGTGCTCATGACGTGGGGATCCGTGCCCGAAGTGGCCCAGCTGCTACAATCACAATGGGCTGAAGTGGGGGTAACACTGCAGGCCCAGACACTCACCTACCCGGCTGCTCTGGAAGCTGCCAGACAGGGGAAGTATCACCTCATCCCCCAGAACTACTCCGGCAGTGACCCCGACCTGTTATGGTCCTACTACCATTCCGGCGTTCCCTTCAACTGGAGCCAGGTGTCTGATTCCCATCTCGATGAAGTGCTGGATCGGGCCCGCAGTCTGCCCCAACCAGATCAGCGATCTCGCGCCTATGCCGACGCTCAGCAGCGCATCATGGAGCTGGCGCTGCTCGTTCCCATCCGCGATCCGGTGAACCTCAACGCGGCCAGTGGCCGCGTCCAGGGGCTGCGCTTCGACGCCCACGGCTGGTTTCCTCTGCTGCACGATGTCTACTTCGAACAGGTTGAGTGACCCAGACGGTGAAACCAGCCCCAGCCTTGGCCCGCCCTGCCAGACACGCACGGACGATCCCAGCTGAGACCTTCAGGCTGCTGCCGTTCACGGCGTGAAGAGAGAATGCCAGAATGTTCCTTTTCGGAATCCGTCGTCTGCTGACTGCCCTGGTTGCATTGTGGGGAATGGCGACCGTGGTGTTCTTGTTGCTGCGAGTGCTGCCGGGCGATCCGGCCGAGACTCTCCTGGCCGGATCAGGAGCGTCGCCGGAAGCCATCGCCCTGACACGCCAGCAGATGGGATTGGACGACCCGTTGCCGGTGCAGTATGGACGCTACCTGCTAAGTACAGCACGTGGTGACCTGGGGCGCTCCCTTTTCAGCAACCGACCGGTCACCTTGGCCATCGCTGAGCAACTTCCGGCCACGTTACATCTGGCGATGGCCGCGTGGCTTGTTATGGCGGTGGTGGGCATCGGGCTGGGCATCCTGGCCGCGCTGCGCGCCGGGTCCTGGGTCGATCGGCTGACCATGGGAGGCGCCGTGCTAGGCGTATCGGTTCCAATCTTCTGGTCCGGGCTGCTGCTCATCTCCATCTTCAGCGTCGGGCTTAACTGGTTGCCGGCAACCGGCGCCGGCAGCTGGCGTCACCTGGTGATGCCAGCAATCGTGCTGGGCTTGGTGGGCGCCGGTCCGCTGGCCCGGTTGGTGCGATCGAGTCTGCTCGATGTGCTGCACGCCGACTATATCACCGTTGCTCGGGGAAAAGGCCTTCCCTCTAGAATCATCATCACCCGACATGCCGTGCGCAATGCAATGATCCCTGCCATCAACCTGATGGGGTTACAGGCCGGGTTTCTGCTAGCAGGCACTGTGGTCACCGAGACCGTGTTTGCCCGCCCCGGGCTGGGCCGGGTGATGGTAGACGCCATCCTGTGGAAAGACCTGCCCGTCGTCCAGGGTGTTGTGCTGCTGATTGCTGCCACCTATATCGCCATCAACCTGCTGGTGGACTTGACCATTATGGTCATCGACCCGCGGTCGCGCCAGACGTGAGGCGCGAAACTCCGACATGACTCAATCGTTCCCCAACCATCCGCCAGCCCAACAGCTGCCTGGGGCCGCAACGGAGCTCCTCGCACCGGCACGTCTGCAGCCGCCGTCTTGGATGCCACAACATCGGGCTCTGCGCCAGAATCCGGCCGCCTGGGTTGGCGCCAGCATTCTGGTGCTTGTGGTCGCGCTTTCCCTGGCAGCGCCCTGGCTGGCCGGAGTCGACCCCCTCGCCACAGCCCCGGCGGCTCAATTGATGCCGCCCAGCCTGTCCCACCCAGCTGGCACCGACCTGCTGGGCCGCGACGTGTGGAGCCGTCTGTTGTGGGGAGGACGGCTGTCGCTGGGCGCCGGGTTGTTTGCCACCACCCTGGCCGTACTGCCAGGCACACTGCTGGGTCTCGTGGCAGGCTATGCCGGCGGCCGGCTTGATATGATACTCATGCGCGTTGTGGATGTCCTGCTCGCCTTTCCCAGTCTGCTGCTGGCGCTGACCATCGTCGCCTTGTTGGGCCCCGGCTTGGTGAGTGCCACACTGGCGGTGGGGTTAGCCGGCATCCCCCGCTTTGCCCGGGTGGTGCGGGGCGGCGTGTTGGCGGTGCGGTCTGAGCCGTTTGTTGAAGCCGCCCGTGTGGTCGGCTGCCGGCCACAACGAATTGTGCTCCGCCACGTAGCACCCAATGTCCTGAGCGCCATCATAGTGCTCGGCTCCCTGGAGTTGGGCTATGCACTGTTGAGCATCGGGGCGCTCAGCTTTCTGGGGCTGGGCACCCAACCTCCCACTCCCGAATGGGGCATCATGCTCGCCGAGGGACGCCTATTGCTGCGTCACGCTCCCTGGGTATCGGCGTTCCCCGGTCTGGCTATCACCCTCAGCGTGCTGGCCGTCAATCTGCTGGGGGATGCTCTGCGGGACGCACTGGATGTGCGCACGGCTGGTTGACACCAATTTGTCACCAGTCACGTATTTGAGTACAATGCAGCAGAGTTACCGGCAACGCTCCTCTCTGGCTCATCGGTGGAGACAGGGCCGGGTTTGCGCGACACCCAGAGCCCCTTGAGATGAGAGCGAAGGGGATGTGTCTGTCACATCAATCTGGGTCATCAAAGGCAGCGACACAGTGACCAACAAAATGGAAACGACTGACAAGGGGCCGGCCAATCCCGTCTCCACATATTCCTGGCTGACCGGCTGCACGTTAGTCCTGCTGCTCACCACCGCTTTCGTGATCGGCGGCCTGCTGGGCGGCCTTGGCGGCGGCGGGCTGGTCCTGTGGGCCACCGGCAACCGGATCAGTCTGGGGCAACCGTCTCCAGAACAACCCGACGTCGCCCCACCGCTGCCCGACGCTACCCCAACCCCAACCCACACCCACACCCCAACCCCCACCGACACCCCAACCCCGGTGCCCACCTCCACGTCTGCCGTGCCCACCACCACCCCAACGCCTTCCATAGCCGACGGAGTCAGTCAGGTGTTGCCCGCGGTGGTGACGATCATCAACCACCAGGCTGAGGCCGAGAACTTCGGCGAAGTCACGGAGGCCCGCATTCGGGGCTCGGGCATCATCATTGACCGCCGAGGCTACATTGTGACCAACTACCACGTGGTTGAAGGAGCGAACCAGCTGACCGTCATCCTGGACACCGGCGAAGAGCTGCCGGGCACACTGATAGCAGTTGACCGGACACGGGATATGGCATTGGTGCGCGTGCACAACGGTGATCTGCCGATAGCAAGATGGGGAGAGTCGGCGGAGGTTCGACCGGGAGAATGGGCAATTGCGATAGGCAGCGCGTTGGGGGACTTCCCCAACTCGGTTACCTTGGGAGTGATCAGCGCTGTCGACCGTTCGCTGGAACTGGATGGCGGCGTCAAGGTGGAGGGGTTAATTCAGACCGACGCGGCCATCAACCAAGGCAACTCGGGCGGTCCTCTGCTCAACCAGACGGGTGAGGTGATCGGTATCAACACCTTCATCATCC
>JAUVRU010000390.1 GCA_030597485.1 Anaerolineae bacterium | reverse complement strand
AGAAGTCGAGCTGGGCGTTGGCCACCACGCCGGGGCTCCGTTTGGTCCCGCCCCGCATTTCGAGCGCCAAACTCATATGGGTTACACCTCCTTTGCCTCGTCTGCCCCAGTGCAGACAATGGAGTCTTGCGTAGTCCCATCCGATGAATGGAGAGTGAGACCGGCAGCGAAGTGCCGAACCACTGAAACGTTGAGTACACTGAAGGCAGCTAAAACGGCTGGATGCTCAGTGGATTCAGGGAGATCAGTAGTTCAGTGGTTCAAGCGACGCTGCCGGCATACTCCGGCTGTTCTTGCCCATCATTCATCATTTGTTTGTCTGCACTTAGCCTGCAGGGGCCACCGGCCTGGTCGCCCCTACTGCCCAAATCCATGCGTCAGGCTAGGGCCACGGATCAATTGATCACCTGCCGTATCTTGGAACTCGCGAAGTCCAGCGTGGCGACCACAATGGCAATAGCTATCATCTGCACGCTGGCATCGCGGTACTTGAGCAGGTTGAGGTTCTGCTGCACCAGGAAGCCGATGCCGCCGCCGCCGCCGAAGCCGATGATGGTGGACATGCGCACGTTGATGTCCCACCGATAGATGGTGAAGGCGGTATACGAGGGTATGATCTGGGGGATGACGGCATACACGATGGTCTGCAGGAAGTTGGCTCCGGTGGCCGTCACCGCTTCCACCGGCCCGGTGAGGATGTTCTCCACCTGCTCCGAATAGAGCTTGCCCAGGGAAGCAATGGTATGCAAGGCCAACGCCATCACGCCGGCGAATGGGCCGATGCCCCCCCACACGGCGAACGCCACCACCATAATCAGCGGCTCGATGGACCGCAGCGCGTTCAGGATAGTGCGGGTGATGTTGTACACGATGGCCCCGATGGGCACCGGTCGATTCACGTCTGCCCGGAGACTGATCACCAACACGATGACCGCCACCACAATTGCCGGCACCCCGATGAAGAGGGTAAGATTCTCAATTTCGTACAGCCAAGCAAGGCCAGCCATTAGGATGCCAGTCAGCAGCCCAGTCGCCAGCGTTGCTACCACGATAGTGTAAATCCTGCCAAAAAGCCCGCCACCGGCTTTCAAGATATTCCCGGCGAGAGATGACGCAAACGAGTAGAGGACGAGCAGGCCAATCAATCCCCCCAACAATGGCAGGAAAGTGCCCACGAAATCAGCGACTATGAAGAGGGCATTCCCCAGAAATCCAAGCGGACCCAGGACGATTTCCAAGTACAGCCCCAGACTAATGCCCAACCTGGCCAGCGACGCCAGGCCCAGAACTAGCGCCACCACCATCACCAGGCCAATGCCCACTTGCTGCCAGGCGGCAAACCGTCCTTCGTATTCTCGTCGCAGCAGTCTGGTAACCAGCCACACCACCGCCACCGAGACCACCAGCACGGCGACCGCAGCCCCCAGCCCCACGTTTTCGACCAGCCCGCCAACCAGGCCCCTGAGCCAGCCGAACCCCTTCAAACCCAGTAACCAGCCAAACGGCGCCAACAACAGGCCGGACATCAGGCTGCCAAAGGGGCTGACGACACCCACCATCAGGTTGCGAGCAGCCAGAAAGCTGATGGGAACAGCCAGCAGCGTGCCCAGCGTGGTGGCTATGAAAGCCAGAAAGACAGTTTCGATGATTTTGTCAATGGTGTCCAGCGATGTCTGGCTGAGCCGGGGAAGCCCGCTGCGGATTATGACCACCGCCCGCACCGTCTGTGGCTCGTCTGAGGGGCGATCTTTCCTCATCTTGACCCGGTAGCTGAATTTGCCTTCCGAGTCGACTTCAATCGGCTCGTCGGCCAGGCGCAATTCAACTCGCTCGTGGATGCTGGCCGCCTCAGGTATGAAAAACAGGTACACAGTTTCGCCCGGTTTGAAGTTGTACCCGTTGACAGTCACCTGCTGGCCCAGCGCCACGCAGTCGGGTATCACCTCGATGTACCGGCCCGACGTGTCCACCGGCGGCAGTTCCACCGTCGGGTCACACGGCATCATAACCAGCGCATCGATTTCCAGCCGCTCTTCCTCGTATGCGAACAGGCGGGGGCTGGCCAGGCCTCGGATGATGTTGGCCAATTGCGCCTGTCGCCTTGGCTCTTTCGGGGTTTCCAGATCGACTTCGGTGACCTGAAGGCCAATCGCATAGACGACACAGACAGCGACGACGATGAGAAGAGTACGTAATGAGTGCGAGATGGGCTTGCCACGCTTTCCCTCGGGGGGCTTGTCCGGTTGCTCCATCGCCCTATCCTATCCGTTCAGCTTCCTGGCCGTAGATCTCTTTGAACCGGGCATCGTCGATTTCCTGGGGCAGACCATCAAACACCAGCCGCCCCTCGTTCAGGGCAACCGCGCGCTCGGCATATTGCTGCACCAGATCCAGAAAGTGGAGACTGCAAATCACCATGATATTATCTTCCTCGTTCAGCTGCCTCAAGATCTTCATGATGCTGTGGGCCAGCACCGGGTCCAGGCTGGCCACCGGTTCGTCCGCCAGCAGAATCTGGGGATCTTGCATCAACGCCCGGGCGATTCCCACCCGCTGCTGCTGGCCCCCACTCAGGTCGTCGGCCCGAACGTGGGCCTTGTCGGCAATGCCCACCCGCTCCAGATTGTGCATAGCACGTTCAACCTCTTCCTTGGGGAAGTAGTTGACCAGACTCCACACCGGGTTGACGTAGCCCAGCCGGCCCGAGAGGACGTTGGTGAGGACGCTGGAGCGGGTTACCAGGTTGAAATGCTGGAAGATCATGCCGATCCGCCGCCGGGTGTCGCGCAGTTCCTCTTGGGGGGCGGTGGCGATGTCCATGCCATCCCACAGAATCTGACCGGCGGTTGGCTCAACCAGCCGGTTGATGCAACGCAGCAAGGTGCTCTTGCCGGAACCGCTCAGCCCGATCACGGCCGTGAATTGCCAATCCGGCACGTCGAAGCTGACGTCGTCCAGCGCCTGCACATTGCCATCGTATATCTTGGTCAGGTTCTTTATCTCAAGCAAATGACCCTCCCTCATGGTAGGTCGGGCTGGCAGCCCGACCATTGCGCCGTCCCGACACGGGGCAACCCGACACCCCCCGGTGAGGAATGTCACCCGTAGGTCGGGCTGGCAGCCCGACCATTGCGCCGTCCCGGCACGGGGCGGCCCAACACCCACCCGGTGAGAGATGTCACCCGTAGGTCGGGCTTGCCTGCGCCGTCCCGGCACGGCACAGGCCCGACACCCACGCCATTAGCACTTGGGCGGGGAGAGTTCTCCCCGCCCAAGTGTGGTTACTGCTAGGTTGGATCATCCACCAAAGATGTCCTCTTCGGTGTAGCCCAATCCTTGGATCAGCCTGCGGATGACGTCGTAGGCCGAGTCACTGATCGGCTCCACGCCGGTCCAGCTGTAGAACTCGTCGGAGCAGATCGACTCCTGGCAGGCCTCCGTGTCCATGAACTCCGCCAACGCGGCGATGATCTCGCCCCTGAGGCCCACTGGGAATTGCGGGCTGAAGCTCAAGGT
>JAUVRU010000099.1 GCA_030597485.1 Anaerolineae bacterium | reverse complement strand
TTCTGTGCAGACCGGCAGGCTGAGGGTGAGCAGCCAGCCTGCGCCAAGGCTTGCCCCACGGACGCGCGTCTCTTTGGCGAACGCGACGAACTCGTGCAGGAAGCCCATGGCCGCATCCAGGCCCATTCCGACAAATATGTTGACCACATCTATGGGGAGAAAGAAGTGGGAGGCACGTCGAAGATATATGTGTCTCCTGTCCCCTTCGATGAGCTGGGCTTCCCGACCTTGGGGACAGAGCCGATTCCGCGCTATTCAAATGTGGCCATGGCCGCCGTGCCACCCACAATTGTAGTGGTTTCTGCGGCAATGGCTGGCATCTACTGGATTACCAAACGCCGAGACAAGATGATGGCCGAGGAGGCACGTGCCCCGGAAGAGAAGGAGGACTAGCTGATGACAGCCGAGAAACGATCCTTTCCTGGGGTCAGTACTGCCATTCTGGGGGTCTTGGTGGCCATTGGGTTGGTGTTGGTGGTTATTCGCTTCGCCTATGGCCTTGGCGCTGTCACCAACCTGACTGACGGTCGTGCGTGGGGCCTGTGGATCAGTTTCGACCTGTACTGTGGCGTGGCCCTTGCCGCTGGCGGCTTCACCCTCGCGGGCACCGTGTACGTCTTCAACCTGAAGAAGTACTACCCCATCGTCCGCTCGGCCATCCTGACTGCCTTCCTGGGCTATCTGATGGTCATTTTCGCCTTGTTGGTAGACCTGGGTCAACCCTGGCGTATGTGGCACATGATTATCTACTGGAACCTGCACTCCCCTCTCTTCGAAGTAGGTTGGTGCGTGCTGCTCTACACCACGGTACTAGCCCTGGAATTCAGCCCCAGCGTGTTCGAGCGTTTCAACTTGCAGGTGCCGCTGCGAGTGATTCGGGCCATCCAGATCCCACTGGTCATTGCGGGCATTGTCCTCTCCACACTACACCAGTCGTCGCTTGGTTCCATCCTGCTCCTGATGCCGGACAAGATCCACCCGCTATGGTTCACCCCCATCCTGCCCATCCTTTTCCTCCTGTCGGCGATCAGTGTGGGATTGGCCATGGTCATCGCGGAGACTTCGCTGGCGGGCAAGGGGCTGGGCCACCATGTGGATCTGGACATCCTGGCCGGACTGGGCAGAGCCTTGCCCTACATCTTGGGCTTGTATTTGGTGGTCAAGCTGGGCGATTTGCTGGTGGCGGGCGAGCTGGGCCTGATCTTCTCCAGCGGCCGATATAGCATCCTGTTCCTGGTGGAAGTCGTCGGTGGCGTGGTCGTGCCTCTCGTCCTGTTCGCCCTGCCGTCCGTGCGACGCAGTCGGCCAGCGCTCTTCTGGAGCGCGCTGCTGGTTGTTTTCGGACTGGTGCTCAACCGCTTCAACGTGAGCCTGATGGCCCTGGCCCCACGTCCGGGAACGGTCTATTTTCCCCACGCGATCGAGTTTGCCGTCTCGATCGCCGTTGTCTCTGCCGGCGTCTTGGCCTATATCCTGGCCAACCGCTACCTGCCCATCGCTCATGACGAGCCGGCAGCCGAGGCAAGTTGAGACCAGTGGGTTTTTGGGTTGGGGCGTCAAATGATGGACCCAATCGCCCCAACCCGAAATCCACCCGCCGATGAGCCAGATGCACACTGACATCCAGCGTTACGCTCAGGCTAGGCCGCAGTACCGCGATGCGCTCAGCTTCCTGCAGAACATACTGGACTTCCAGGCTGCCTTGGCAGACAAGATAGAACCTGATCTGCAGATCGAACCAGCTGTGGCTCGCGAGAAGTGGGAGGCCGGAGAACCCCTCTTTTCTGGCAAGTCCCCAGCCATTCCTTCGCCCCTGTTTCGGCAGGCCCTTGCGGAACTTCGTCCCTTGTTGCCGCCAGGCGATGTGGTGCAGGAAGTCCTCGACCGCCTGCTAACATCGGAGTTGGTGGTGTCCTCGCACCTGGAGAAGGTGCTCTCTGACCTGATCACCGACAGTGATGCCTGTTTCCGGCGACTGGCCGATGCGGCGTCCACTACTCCAGACACTGTGGCCCCCCTATTGCGTATTGTGCTGTCCCCCTTCTTCGAGAAGCCGGCCGCTCTCTACCGCGAGTGGATTAGGGAAGCAGGCTGGCGACGGGGCATCTGTCCGATCTGTGGTTCTGAGCCTTGGATGTCACGGCTCGACCGTGAACACGGTGAGCGAATGCTGGCCTGCTCCTTGTGCCGCACCGAGTGGGCCTTCGACCGGCTGCGCTGCCCCTTCTGTGGAGGAGATGATCAGCCCAAGGTTCGCTACTTCAATGTGGATGATGATGACGCACATCGCGTTGATTGTTGTGACCGATGCCTGCGCTTCATCAAGACAGTGGATGAACGTGTGGCGGGACGCCCTGCAAACCTGCCAGTGGAGGATGTGAGCACCTCCCACCTTGACACTCTGGCGAGAGAATATGGGTACCACTGACGAACCACATCCAGGAGTCGGGCACGCTCGTCCAGAGGATGATGCAGTGCCTACAAGTCCGATCGTGGCACACAGTGAGCCTGTCACCCTTCTGGAGTATCAGGGAAACGACGCTATCTGGGCCACCAAGCCGATCGTGCTTGAGTCGCTGCTGCCTCTTATCATAAACGATGAGCGTTGGCTTACGGTTCTTTGCACTCCCATCAAACTACGCTACTTTGCACTGGGCTTTCTCCATAATGAAGGCCTGATTTCCTGTCTTGACGATGTGCTCAACTTGCGCATCGACCAGCCACCGGAAATGGCGATCCGAGTCCAGCTCTGCAACCAGAGCTTGCAGCTGCCCCACAATCGCACGCTCACCAGCGGCTGTGGAGGTGGGACCACCTTCGTAGACCTGGCCGCTGCCCGTGAGCCGGTATGCACATCCATCCGCGTAACCGCGGAACAGATTTCAGACCTGATGGACCAATTGGTGGCAGCCGTCGCTGATGACTATTCCCGCGTTGGGGGATTTCACACCTCCGGACTGAGTGACGGGCATCGACTATTGGTAATCGCCACTGACAGTGGTCGCCACAACACGCTCGACAAAGTCGCGGGTGAGTGTCTGGCACGCAACATCTCGATGAGCGACGGGATTCTGCTGACCACTGGCCGCGTCTCTGTGGAGATGCTGGCCAAGGCAGCCCGAATGCAGGTGCCGGTCGTCGCCACGCTCAATTCCCCGACGCACCTGGCGGTTGAGCTGGCTCGCGCGTGGCGCATCACCCTCATCGGCTACGCACGTGGATCCCAGATGCACGTCTACAGTGGCTGGCAAAACGGTTGTGCCA
Source organism: Anaerolineae bacterium (assembly GCA_030597485.1). Lineage (GTDB taxonomy): Bacteria > Chloroflexota > Anaerolineae > 4572-78 > NAK82 > JAUVRU01. The sequence continues at coordinate 3,793 of JAUVRU010000099.1, read as the reverse complement.
TGTCCCTCGGGGCGCGTGTAGAGGACGCCAACCCTTTCCCTGCCTCTTTTGAGGAGGACACTCTGGCTTGCCGTGATGCATAGCCCTCAGTTGTGCCCGGGCGGTTTTGCTAAACTGGAAAAGAATGCTATGCTCAAAGAGTACCTACAGTGATCAAGCCGACCGTAGTCCAGGTGTCCGTACTTGCAAGGGTGCTGTGCTGGTGGGGCCCACCTAGTCGGCGATAGTGGTCCCACAACAACTCATCCCGTTGAAGGAGGGAAACAATGGTCTCGCCTGAATTGTTGCGGCGCTACAAGTTCTTTGCCGGTCTAAGCATGGATCAGATCATAACCTTGGCCAAGGCAGCCAACGAAGCGGCAGTGGAGACAGAGCATGTCTTCTTCCACGAGGGAGAACAACTATCCCGATTCTATGTCCTCTTGGAGGGGGCGGTTGCCATCACCATCGAACTACCCAGACACGATAAGGAAACCGTTCTGAGTACGCTTGGACCAGGCGACGTGTTCGCCTGGTCGGGCCTGGTGCCTCCCCACGAAACCACCGCTAGTGCAAAGGCTCTAACCCCATGTCGGGTGATCTCGTTTGACTGCAAAGAGATCCGCAGGAGTTTTGAAACCGACTGGCACCTTGGCTATATTATGATGCAGGGCGCGGCTCAGATCGTCCGGCAGCGACTGCGGGCCTTGCGCATGGAGACGCTAGCCTACTTCGCTGAGTGAGATCCTGTGCGGGGATGTTGAGGAATAACTGCCGACGGGGGCGACGAGGAGATCTTGCCGGCAAGGGGCGTGTTCATCTACTTGCAGGGCGCCGAACCCATAGTCGAGTTCCTCAAGGGCCAGCTGGAGACCACCCCAACCGATTGTGTGGCCGTTGACCGGGAGATGGGCACCAGCGTTCCGGGCGTCTTTGCCGTGGGAGACCCGCTCGGCCTACACGTCAAGCAGGCACTGATGGCCGCCGACCACGGTGTGATGGCGGCTATGGCCGTGAGCAAATAGCTTCACGGGCGTGAGAAAGCGCGGCCGGATTGGAGGTAGGATGTGGGTTCAGTATGACACGCGCTGTCGTCGTACCAGGCCCACGAAGGCTTCCAATATGGCGATGCCCAGTGCCATTATCAGGTCGATGGCCACTGTGAGAGTGAAGGCGTAGAGCAAGAAGCCAACGATGTTTCGGATAACGCCTTGAGCATCTGAACCGAGGCGCGGTGTCCAGCCAGCGGCAATGGCAATGGCTGTCAAGCATGCCACGAACAGTGCCATCGGCTTCCACGCCTCTCGATCTGCCGGACTGGGCAGCATTCGGTTGGCAATGGCGAAGATCAGATAGATCCATAGCCAGAAGTCAGGCAACCTTATCGACTGGGACAGTGCTGCCCAACCCGTCTCCCATTGTCCCGTGGTGAGGACGTCGGCCAGGCTGTCCAATCGCAGGTGGGCACCGATGAGGACGACCAACAAGCTTCCGGTGACAAGTGGCGCCAGTCCGATCAGGCTGCTGCGCAATGGATCGGCACGACCCACCTGAATAGTCCCCAGCCACACGGTGTTGTTACGCTTGGCCTGGGGCCAGATGACGATGCGTCCGGTGGGGACGCCAAGCATCTTGGCAGCCAGCCAGTGACTCAGTTCGTGTACCATGATACCTGGCAGGAAGACAAGAAAGAAGACCCATATCGCCACTGTGGGGTGGCCGGTAATGAGATAGGCCAATCCCTGGACATGGGCCTCAATCCAACGACGTAGCACTGACATCAGCAAGAAGACGGCGATGAGCCAGACGAGTGAGAGCCAGATATTCAAGGTGCGTGGTCAGGGCGTGAAGGCCTTGACGAGTTCCACGAATCTATCGGATTTCAGGCTAGCACCACCCACAAGCGCCCCATCGATCTCCGGTTGGATGGCAAACGCGGCAACGTTATCGGGCTTCACGCTGCCCCCATATTGGACGCGGATGGATTGGGCAACCGTCTCTCCGAAGATGTCGGATAGGGTGCCACGAATGCTGACGCCGATGATCTGGTTCACCTCAGCCGGCTCGGCCGCCAGTCCGGTGCCGATGGCCCAGATCGGTTCGTAGGCGATTACCACGCGGCTGGCGTCTTCCGGACTGATTCCCTCGAAGGCGGACCGTACCTGACCGCCAACCCAGGCAGCGGTCTCCCCAGCTCGATTCTGATCCAGGTTTTCCCCCACGCAGATGATAGGCGTCAGGTTATGAGCACGAGCCGCTCTGGCTTTCTTGTTATCGCCAGCGTCGGTCTCCCCGAAGTACTGGCGTCGCTCGGAATGACCAAGGATGACGAACTGGCACAGCTCGGCTACCATCGACGGCGACACCTCGCCGGTGAAAGCTCCCTGTTCTTCGAAGTGCATGTCTTGTGATCCCAGGCCGATCTTGGCCGGGCCAATCGCCTCTCGGGTGGCGGCCAGCGCCGTGAAGGGGGGGCAGAGCACCACTTCGACCCCTGACACGTCGACGAGTGCCCGGCGAAGGCTGCGGGTCAGTTCCACGGCCTGGGCGACGGTTTTGTGCATCTTCCAATTGCCAGCTACGATGGGGGTTCGCATGAATTGTGCTCCTTTGATGAAGGTCAAATGTGGTCTCCATCTTACCACATCCTGCTGGGCCAGGCAACGTGTTGGCATGCAATTGGGTGTGTCTCATCGTTGTGCTATAATACGGATATGACGATACTGATAGACGGACATAATCTTATCGGGCAGATGCCCGATCTTCGGCTGGATGATCCAGATGATGAGGAAAAGCTGCTGCTGCGATTGAAGTCGTACAGGGGGCGGACGGGCAGGCAGGTCGTCGTGTTTTTCGATCCGGGGGCAGCCTACAGCTCTCCCAGTCGCAAATCGGATGGTGGCATAAGCATCCGTCGGGCCGGCACGGGCCAACGGGCGGATGATCTGATCGTCCAGCACGTTCTCCACCATCACAACCCCCGGGAATTCACCGTGGTCACTTCGGACCGGGCCATCCGGGATTCCGTCCTACGCCAGGGCGCCAAAACAGTCGACTCCGCCACCTTTGCCGCCGATCTGGCTGGCTCAGGCAGAAGGAGAGTCTGGCCGAGGCGACACTCCGGAAGCCAGGACCGCCGCCTGTCGGTGGAGGAGGTTCAGGAGTGGCTGGAGGTTTTCGGCCAGTCAGATTGACGGCTTGACCGGGAACGACGAAGTCTACACTTCCAGGAGCTCTCAGCTTGTGAGCGAACCCAAATCAATGCGGCCCCTCTATTTCGGTGTTTTCACCACCAGCATGGCGGTGTTGGCGCTTCAGATTGCCCTCACCCGCTTCTTCTCTGTCTCTCTCTGGTATCACCTGGCCTTCATGGTGATAAGCACAGCACTGCTCGGGTTTGGCGCCAGCGGTGCTTATCTCACCGTACGCCGTGGCTGGCTGAAGACTGACCTTGAACGCAAACTCACCACCTTCGCCGGACTGACCGCCGTATGCATAGTAGTCTCATTCGCCATTATGTCGCGCCTGCCACTCGACCCGCTGGCATCGTTGATGCCGGGGTTGACTTCGGAAGAACGTGCCTGGCAGACAGTTACGCTTGTGCTGTTGCTCTTGGCCGATTATGCCCTGGTCGTCGTCCCGTTTTTCTTTGCCGGCCTCGCGCTGGGAGGGACCTTCTCAGCAATGCCCAGGCGCATCAGCACGCTGTACTTCGCTGACCTTATTGGCGGTGGCATGGGTTGTCTGGTGGTTATTGGCGTGCTGTGGATACTGCCAGGGCAGGGCGTGGTGTTTTTTGCCGCTGGTCTGGCGG
>JAUVRU010000522.1 GCA_030597485.1 Anaerolineae bacterium | reverse complement strand
GTACACGCCTTCGAGACTGGCTTTCTGCTTGGCCTTGACGTCACCGCCGGCGTGGGCATCGTAAGGCGGATCGGCCTGATAGCCGGTCACCTCCGCCAGATTGACGTACACGTGATCGAAGCTGATGCTCCAACCGTCTTTGGACACAAAACCTTGGCGGACGAAGTCCTCGCCGTTGGCATGGAATTGAAGCGTGCCTGTCTCAGCCTTTCCTCCGCAGGCAACCAGAAAACTAGATACGATGATCGAGAGAATCGCAATTCCGATGACTGATCGTTTCAACATTTGTCCATTCCTCCTATCATGATGAATAACCTGGGAACATGGGCACATTGTGGCCAACAGAAGACCATGGTGCCGGACCGGATTTGGGGTCCGGGCTGCAATGCCCTTTCGCGCTTGGCCAAGAAGCCGAGTCAGGTTCAATTGTGCCAATCGCTATTACCTCCTGTTGTTATTGCATATGGTTGCAACAGGATTATACCAGGGACTTCATCATTGTCAAATGGGTGTGGTAGCGGTGAGTGTCAAACGGAGGATGCTGCGCACCCACGCCGCTCAGGCGCGGTTGGCCTGATTGGACGGCAACTGGGGGATGATAATGCGGTGAGATCTGATCCGGCAACGCCGACCGCAGCCCGTTCAATGGCCTGGATCGGCAGCGCTGTCTCAGTTTGCTGTCCTTGTGCTGGTCTGCACCCCGCCCGCGTCCGTCGCATCCTCGTGACCCGAGCTGCACGTCCGGCACATTCCTGGGATGGACATGTGCTCCAGGTCCACCTCGAAACCGTGCTGTTCCTTCAGGTAAGATATCAGCGGTCGGAAGGGCTCAAGGTCAGCGCCAATCACCGCTCCGCAAGAACGACACACCAGATGAAGATGAGCACCGTGGACGCCTATGAGCTGATAGCGGCGCTGCCCGTCACCCGGGTCGACGGACGCCACCAGATGGAAATCCTGAAGGAGCTCCAGGTTCCGGTAGACCGTCGAGACATCTACAGAGGCGCTCAGGGTCTCGACCTTCTCATAGATCTCCTCCACTGTAGCAAAGCCCTCAATCTGGTGCATGACCGACAGCACCATCTCGCGCTGAGGCGTAAGTCGGAATCCGCGCTCCCGCAGCTCCTTGAAGAAGCTCTCCTCACAGGACATAGCAGTGCCCTCCATACTTCACATCAGTGTACACCAGAGGCGGCCCACCGTAGCTTGCCAGCGGCTCAGGACAGAAACCCATAGGGACGTCGCCATCCGCGCCGCCCAGGGAACGCACTTTCGCGGCCCTCTCCCATCGGCGCGACAAACCCTATCCGGGCAGACTGAACTGAATCAGCAGCAGATACCTGAGGCTGATTTTCGGTCTCAGTGCGAATGGCTGTGCGTGTGCGGTTGCCCGGACAGTGGCCCACCCAACCCTTCCAGTGCGGACTGCAGGGCAGCGTTGGCCTGTCGGATGGCGTCAGCGGCGTCACCAATCATCTGCGCGGCATCATCGTGTCCGGCCAAGGTGGCCTTGGCGGCCCATCCCACGAAATCGGCCGCGTGTTCGTCGTTATGTTCCATCCAATGGGGCAACAACACCCGCAATTTCTCCATGTCGTCCACGGTGCCACTCCTATGAGCCTGTCTCCGAATCATGACTCTGTTGGTCTGACGTGATCAACACGCGATGCTTGAGCAGGTCGATGCCTTTGAGCGTCCCACTGACCGCCGTGGGCGCATCAAAGAGGGTTTGCAGCAAGACACCGCCCTCGGTCGGTTCCACCCATATCACGTCTTCCATGATCCTCTCGTCATCAAGGTATACTGCTGCCTGACACATAGCCGTCTCCCGTCGCCCAAATAGGAATTGCAATCATTCGCAATTGCAATTGTAGTACGGTGTGCCCCTTCTGGCAAGTCCAGACTCCTCCTCGTTGATTGGGAGTGACAAGATTCTCCAGCGCTCGCGCGTGGTGACCAACTGTGAGGACAGTCAAAGCGGAGACACCTATCTCAAGGGGAAGAGAGAAGTCAAGCAGATGAGTCAACGGGTGCCTGCGGCTGGCAGGCGACGAGGGTCCTGATCTGTGCCCAATGTGGTGCTGGCCCGGTTCGCCAGTCACCCCTGCCGCCAGCGCCAGGCTACCCTCATCACCAGGAATGTCCGGGGAACACCACCCTCACACTCACCGGGCTGGTTCGATAGAAGTCAGCTGATTGAGCTTGTTCACCTTCAAGACCCAGCGACTGCCGATATCATATTGGGAGAATTCGGTGCTGTCGCTGGTCTGGTAGGTATACGTGTCCCCATCGGTGTCAACGACGATCCGGTAGGCCTCATCGTGTGTCCCTTCCCGCTGGTCTGTGCTCAGCTGAAGAGCTGGCCAGCGAGGATTCGGGTCCGCGCCGCTGAGGGTAACTTCGTCCGTCTTCTGCCATTCTTGCACCGTGAAGGTGCACCAGTCGGCATACACCTGGTACTGGCAATCCTGCACCACTTCGCCATAGCCACTCCCGGTGTCTTCCGTGTAGGGAGTGCCGCACACCTCTTTGGCGCCGGCGGCCGGCTCATCTTGCGTATGATGCACCTTATCGGTGCACGTGCCGACCACAGCATCTGTCGGGATCTGGTCTCGCCAGTCCTCGTGGGTGGCCGGTCCCAATGCTTCGATGGCGATTGTCCGCGTCCAGGAAGCGGACTCCACGATGCCGATCACGTCGCTGGTGCGGGTGACCAGGAAGATGAACAGCGCG
>JAUVRU010000202.1 GCA_030597485.1 Anaerolineae bacterium | reverse complement strand
TCTTGATGCTGCTGTAGAGGTGAAACGAACATGCGTCTTCTGATAGCCATCAGTGGCTGGCCCTATTCGGAACTCGTTGTGCAACTGGCATCTCACGTGGCCGGGCGCGCCGGCGAAACACCCACCGTCCTGACAGTGATCAGAGCGCTGCAGGACCGTCGGCCGGCCAGGTCAGCCTTGAAGAGAGCCCGTGTCGTGTTGGAGACTGAAGTTCCGTCCGTGGACACGAAGATCCGGGCCGGGCATCCGGCGGAAGAGATCATCCGTGAGGCTGAGGAAGGCGATTATGATCTGATCATCGTCGGTGACAGGCAGCACCGGGGCCTGACACGTTTCGTGTTGGGTTCAACGGCTGAACGCGTGATGGAGCATTCTCCCTGCCCAGTACTTATCGCCAAAGGCAGGGTGAGTCCCATCCGTCACGTGTTGTTGTGTGACAGCGGAGCCCAGAGCCCGTCGCTCCTGGATCGATTCTCAACGCAGCTGGCCGAAATGGTCGGGGGTGGGGTAGAGATCACCGTTTTACATGTGATGTCACAGATGAGCGCCGGGCCTGGTGTTCGAGGAAAGCAGCTGCGAGCAGACGCCGAAGATCTGGTACGGGAACATACACGAGAAGGAGAGATGTTCACAGCGGACGTCCACATCCTGGAAGAACTCGACCTGAGCCCCTACCCCAAGGTACGGCACGGTCTGGTGGTGGACGAGATACTGGAAGAGGCCCGAACCGGCGACTACCAATTGGTGGTTATCGGCGCCAGCCGCGGCGAAGGCTGGCAGCGCATCCTGCTGGATGATCTGGCCCACCGCATCATCAGCCAGGTGGACCGGCCGATTCTGGTGGTGGGCTAGCATCAGATTCATCACCAGGGATTCCTGGGGCACCAGCCCCGGTCGCCCCCAGCGAGAACAGCGTGATCTCAGGGGGGCACAGAAACCGCACACGGGGCGCGCTCATCCCTTCCATGCCGACCCCCCGACTCACGTAGAGATGTGTACGCCCTGCCCGATAGTGGCCCATCTCATACCGTTTTCCCACCCTGGACGAGGTGATGATGGCGCCGTAGAAAGGCAGTCGCACCTGCCCCCCATGGGTATGCCCACACAGGTACAAGTCCATGCCCAACCGAGGGGCCACCGGCATCAGTTCGGGCGAATGGTACAGAAGCACCCGGAACAGCCCTTCCGGCGCCTGATCTGCCACCCGCGCCAGCTGCTGGCCATCGAAACCAGGATCGTGGGTGCAGTCCAGGCCCAACAATGCCAGCTGCCGGCCCTGCCCCACATCCAGGGTCACTACTTCGTCCCGCAATAACCGAATCGGCAGCCCATCAAAAAGCGGAGCCGAATTGCGATCCACCGGCGGGCTGCCCAGTACCGCATACATGTTGACTGGCGACGTTGGGTGTGCGCTTGCTGCCGCTTCCGCCATGGCTGCCAACACCCGCCTGGCGTCGGCGTGGGCAATCGGATCGTCGACGCAGGAGAGGTTAACGTAGTCACCGGTCAGCACGACAACGTCGGCGGCCACCTCCCGGACCATTTGCACCACTTGTTCCTCGCGGCGACCCAGCCGCTCCACGTGCAGGTCGCTGACTTGCAGCAGCCGAATCGGTGGTGCCCCACTGGGCAGCGAATCGCTGACAAACGAATACCAGGAGAGTCCGGGCCGGGCAGGTTCCTTGAACGCCCCCCACAGCAAGGCCAATGACGCCCCCGCGTTGATGCCGACCACCCCTATCAGGGCAGGCATCATCCCCGCCCAAACGGCCAGGACGACCGCCAGAGCGGCGATCACCAGGCGGGGTATCTCGAGAATGAACAATTGAGGTCCTACCGGCCCAAACGAGATGCGGCTGCGCGGCAGATTGACCAGCACCAGGGCGTCGGACGCCGTGAACAAAACCTGAATCACCGCGACGATGAGGGCACCCATCCCACCTGCTGCCATCCACCACAGTCCGGCTACGGCGATTGTGGGAAGAAGCGCTACGGCAGCTATCAGCCAGGGAGGCCAGTCTGCGGGCTTGTTGCTGGCAACCAGCACTTTGTGAAACAGGCGCCCCTCCAACAGACCGGAGGGCTTCTGGACCCGAGAAACAGCCTCGTCCTGCCAAGCGGGTGAGCCCGACGCAGACGTAGAGGGACCGTCAGGCACAATTCTCACCGTCCGTTGACCAATACCTGTACCCGCACCTCGCCCAAGTTGTTTCCATAAGCGCCTCGATCGTCATTCATGCTGAATTGCAGGAAACCGTCACCTTCGGCCACAAAGACGGTGCTGCTGCCCAGGATAAAGGGAGCGCTTCCCCCGACCCGTCCCAGGAGCACGCCGACCTTATGGGCCGGCATTACGGCAGTGTCGAAGTAAATGCCCACCCCATCCGGCCCATAGAAGACATCGTCGTACCCATCGTGTCGCCAGGCACCGGCGGCGACCACCACCACCCTTTGCCCTTTCTTGATGTACAGCCCGCTGCTCTGCCACTCACCATCGGCCCGGACCAAGGTTGTGGTCGTCAAGGGCGATGCGACATTGCCCTGACAGAATGATGGCCTGACCACCAGAAAAACCAGGCAGCAGACCAGCGCGAGCACCAGTACCCAGCTGAAAACGAGACATCCAACTGTTATCGTCTTCCACAGGTTCATATCAATCCCTAGAGATACTGGTATGTGATCACTGGGTGGCGGATGGCATCCACCTACACCAGACAGCCTGTCCTCCCATCAGAAGGCAGGCCGCATACCCAGTCAATTGACGCCGGGCAACGATGGCGGGGTCGGCTTGGGGAGCGTGGTGGCTCAACCCGATGTCTCCTGGCGTTTGACCATCGTCAACACGTTGCCCGACTCAGACGAGCACTCAAAATGGATCTTATCCACCAGCCGACGCATGATATACAGGCCGAGACCGCCCTCTCCGCGTTCCTCCAGATCGCACTCCAGGTCTGGATCAGACACCCAGGAAGGATCGAAAGGCGATCCGTAATCGCGCAATTGGACCGTACACGGATCGTGGGCGGTGTGGCAGGTGCACTCGATTTCACCCCGCCCCCCGCCACCGTATGCGTGGCCAATGATGTTGCTGCACGCCTCGTCCACCGCCAATTGCACGGCGTTGACTCCGTCCGCGTCCACGCTGGCTGCTTGCGCAGCGCCAGTCACGAAGTCGACGACCTCGTCCAGGCTCCCGTACCGCCCGGGAAACACGGCTGTTCGACTGGACACCGCGTTGTTGGGCACGTTATCCATCAGACTGCTGTCATCCCACCAGCTGCGACCCGTAGCCTCCACCAAATCGCACCGCTTGAACTGAGTGGGCGAGATGTCCACCGGCCAGCCCTCTGTCCCGCGGGCTGTCAGGAAGCGGCCACGCGATTATATCACAACGTCTCACGCATCACAAAGAAAGCCAGACCTGGCCCAGGCAACTGCACTCGATTCCTGGCACAGCGACGTGTCGTCCTGTTCGCCGCGGATCACTATTCAGGCTGCGTCGCACCGCATCACCCTGACACAGGTAAGGAATCGTCACGACGGATCGTCTCGTATGGCAAGAGGAGGTGAACGATGTCGAAACGGCGAAGTCGCGAAGGTACCGGACATGTCCCAGCCCAACCGGTCTCACGGCGCCAATTCATCAAACGAGTGGCATGTGGCAGTCTGGTCCTGGGCAGCGCAGGAACCCTCTTGTCTGCGTGCGCGGCACCGGTGAATCCGGAAGCGGAAGGACAAGCTGCGCCGCCACCGAGCGAGAACCCTTCCCAGCTCATTCCCTTTCCGGCCGAGGATGGGACCTGGTCACTGCCCGGGTCCAATTCGGGCAGCATTCCGGCTGGGCCTGGTGAGATGCAAATCGCCAACATCGGAACCTTTCCATTTGAGGCGAGCCAGGTGAAGACGCTCCGGCCAGACATCTTCCAGCCGAGGCATTTCTCTCTGTTTGACATACTGGTACATCTGAGTGAGAACCAGGACATTGCGCTGGATTTCCATTTCGACGAGCAAATGGACACCCATGTGATTGACGCCATTGACGGACACACTGGCTGGTGGTATGAGGCTTACTACTCCAATGGATGGTACGAGTCGAACGCATTCCGCATGGATATGTATCCTTACAAGAATGATACCACAATGCGCCTGGACAGGACGCAAGGGAAGCGACTCAACCTCATCTACGATAGCTTTCGAGAGGAGGTCGGGCGACTGGCCGGCAACGGAGGAAAGGTCATCATACCGGAGCTGACCGTGCGGACATACGAGGGCGAACGCGTGTTCCAAGGCGTGGAAGTGACAGCTCACAACGTGAGAAGCGAAGTGCTGAAGCCTGGCAACGTGACGGCTCTTGACGCCTTGCTCAGCCTGGCAGAACGAGGAGACCTGTCCCAGATTGGGTTGACGTGGCACGAACGCATTGGCCAGGCCGACCCAGTGGACAGCTACTGGGTGAGTCAGATTGATGAAGCCAGGGCCGACGGGGGGTGTGGCTTTGTGTACGAGACAGGGCCACTGGCGTTCTCAGGTTTTGGAGGTACCCACATCCACATTCCCTCGGACACGCGAATCACACTTTCGCCTGAATACGCCTTGTGGTTCTGGATATGCCTGGGAAGAGGGAGGGTGGGATTCTGATGGGCAGCCTACGCAACTACTTGCTGGACCTGGTGATGGGCATCCTGGCGCTGATCCTGACCACCTCTGCCTTCTTGCTGTGGGTTGTCTTGCCCCAGGGGTACTTCGCCACCCGGTTGGTGTGGTTGGACATCCATAAGTGGACCGGGCTGGCGCTCGTGATTTCAGTCCTTCTCCATCTGGTGATTCACGCCAGGTGGCTGGTGCGCATGACGCAACAGCTTCTGGGACGCATTGGGAAGCAGGCAGAGACGTAAGCCGTGGTTGGTACCGTCGAGCAGAAGCCGCGTCGGCATGGCCCAACGCGAGCCTCGTCTTTCTTAAGCCGGTGACCGTGAGCAGCGGTCGCTTTGGCGAAAATACGAGAGAGGCCGTCGAGATGGCGGCCTCTCCGCACGAAAAGGAGGGAAGGAAGACCCAATGACCGGGTAACGGGGTACGTTCCCTACATAAACAGGGCAACCAGTGCCGTCAAACCCCCACAGAGCATGGTGTAGGCGACCACCGCCACCAGAACACTGGTCGTGAGCACCAAACGCTTGATGCTG
>JAUVRU010000364.1 GCA_030597485.1 Anaerolineae bacterium | reverse complement strand
TCTCAGCGCTACCCCACCAGCCATTGGCGCTGGGGAGAGGCGATGGTCACCATGCACCAGCTGCAAATGCCAGCCAATGCCAGCTCTGGTTTCTACGTACTCAACATGCGCCTGATGGACGTTCAGACCGACGAAAAGCTTAAACGCGAGATTCTGGGCAAGATGGATTTTGTGGAACGGGCCCGTGATTTCAACACGCCGGCGGTCCAACACCCCGTTGGTTTGGAACTGGGCAATGTGGCCCAGCTCATCGGCTACGACCTGCCGGAAACCAGCGTCGCGGCCGGCGATGCTTTCCCGCTGACGCTCTACTGGCGGGCGCTGGACACAACACTCACCTCATATACCGTTTACTTGCATGTGATCGGCCCCGATGGAATCATCCGCGGTCAATGGGACAGTGTGCCCGGCCAGGGCCTGCTGCCCACCACCGGCTGGCTGGAAGGAGAGGTCATCACCGACCAGTACCTGATACCCATGGCGGAAAACGCGCCGCCGTGGCAGTACACCATCCTGGTTGGCATGTACGATCCCTTCACCGGTGAGCGGTTGCCGATAACCGGTTTCCCCGACCGGGACTCCATCGGGCTGGGGATGATAAAGGGACGATGAAATCCCGCTTCACCGCCGATTCACTCATCCTGATCCTGTTCGTCCTGCTGAGCATCCTGGTCACCTATCCCACAGCCGCCAGGTTGAGTGATTTCACCGTTGTCGCCACCGATTCCCTGCTGCAAGCCTGGACCTTGAAGTGGGACGGGCATGCCCTCCTTTCCGGGCCTGATGGGGTCCAACACCTGTGGGATACCAACATACTCTACCCCTATCCCATCACCCTGGCATTCAGCGAACACCTGTTGTCACACGCCCTCCTGTTGCTGCCGTTCACGCTGCTCGGCACCACCCCCATGGTGGCTGCCAATCTGGGCGTTTTGCTCACCACCCTGCTGTCCGGCTGGGGTATGTATTTGTTGGTGACCTGGTTGACGGGTGACCGCCGGGCAGGCCTGGTCGCTGGTGTCTTCTACGCGGTATGCGCATTTCGCATTGGCCATATCATCCAGCTGCACTTGCTATCCACCCATTGGATCCCATTCGTCTTTCTGGCGATGGCCCGGTTGATCAGGCGCAACCGTGATTCCGACCTCATCTTGCTCCTCATCTTCACCAATCTGCAGTTCTTCTCCGCGCTGAACTACATCCCCATCGTGGGCATCGGGCTGGCGATATGGACTGTGGCTCTCCTGCTCCGATACCGGATGCGTGTGTCCAGGTCTCTGGTGGCCCACTTGGCGCTGTTCGTTGCCGTCACCCTGGCGCTGAATTGGCCAGTCTTTCAGCGGTACCGAGACATGAGCGAAGTGATGGGGATTGTGCGTACGCTGGGCGACGCCCGCGTGTACGGCGCATCCATCGCGCACTACACGCTGCCCATAATCAACAGCCTGCTGTACGTGCGCTGGCTTCAACTGCCAGCCCTGATCGATTCTGCTTTCCCCGGCATCGTCGTCATGACATTGGCCGTTGCCGGCATCGCCCTGGCATTCGGGAAGCGCAAGGACCGACCATCAGCGACAATCACCGGGGCGGCTCTGGTCATCGCCCTGGTCGGTTTCGCCCTATCGTTTGGTGCCAATGAGCTGGCGTTCGGGGAGCGGCTGGCGCCCGTCGTCTCCCGTCTCCTTCCCTATCCCTATCTCTTTGACGCGGTCCCGCTCCTGCAAGGATTCCGGGTGCCGGCCCGCTTCGCCTTACTCGCCACATTCGGTCTGGCCATCCTGGCCGGCATAGGCCTGGCACGCCTTGGGCAGCGAGTGCGATGGAAACCCAATTCTCTGCTGGCTGCTTCGGCGATGATCGGCCTGCTGGTGGTGGTCGAGCATCTGGCTGCGCCCCTGCCCGGCGTGTCCGTACGTTACGGCAGCGCTGTGTATGAGTGGCTCTCCGGCACAGACCAGGATGCCGTGGTCATCGAGTTGCCGTACTATCTTCACACGGAGCGCAGTCATCTCGAGTTGGAGCGAGTGTACCAGTCACCTGTTCACTGGCGCCGCCTGGTGAATGGCACCTCCGGCTTCAAGCCACGCTGGTCAGCACAGATGGGGCACGTGCTGGACGCCTTTCCCGATTGGCGCTCCTTTGCCCTGTTGCGGGGCCTGGGCGTGGACTACGTGGTGCTCCATCGTGACCAATACGATGACGCCTCCTGGGCCAATCTGCTGGCACTGCTGCCTGGTTATCTCCCCTCCATCGATTCACTGCATAGCGTCGATGACGATCTGGTCCTGCGTTTGAGGCCCCCACAACCCGACCTGGAGCCTTCCCAGATGCGGGTGGACGCCAGTGCCTTCCCGGTTATATCCTTCTCCAACCACGGCCCGGTCACCTTCGTTGCCGATCCCCGCCTGGAGAGTCTGGCCACCGCTGGCAGCCAGCAGCGTCGATTCCTGGAACCGCTGTTCGTTCTCCCCGGCCAAACGGAGAGGCTGACCTTGCCGCTCGAGGTTCCACCCGATGGCGCTGACTGGCAGGTGGTGCTGGGAAACCTGGGACACACGCTGGCAGCCGGGGACGAACCAGCCTCCCGACCCAGCGTTCCCGTCGTAGCGCCAGACGGGTGGCAGCCGGTCAACGTCCCCTATGCCAACGGGGCGATACTGCAAGACGTGGTGTTGGGCGGATCCGTGGAAACCGGTGGCGAGATCGCCCTGAGCCTCCGGTGGGCCTTTTCTGCATACGCCGACGAGCTGATTCAGGCGCAGTTGGTGGACCGGTTTGGCCGCCTCGTCATCAGCAGTGATAGCCAGCCGGACACAGACGTATCGCCAGTCATGTCTTCCCATACCATGCCCCTAGCTGCAACGGTCACGCCCGGACTGTATCAGATACAGGTGCGCCTGCTAGCGGCCGACGGGACCGAGATCGCGGCCATAGATACTGATGGCGATATCGCCGCTGCCCCCCCAGCCTTGCCCATCATCATCCGGCCCGGTCCCCAGGCCGCGCCCGATGCCGAACATCAAGATGTATCCAGATTCGCCAACGGCGTGACACTGCTGGGGGCGGATGTGGACCAGGCCGATATCGCCTCGGGCCAATGGGTGCGCTTCACGCTGCACTGGCAGAGTGGGGAACAGATGACCCCTGACCACACCGTCTTCACCCAACTCATCGGCCCGAACGGGCGCGTGTGGGGACAGCACGACAATCCACCCCGAGGGGGCTGGTATCCCATCTCCTTGTGGTCGCCCGGCGAGAGGGTGATGGACGATTATGCCGTGAGAATTAAGTCCACAGCCCCACCTGGCGATTACCGGCTGATCGTCGGCCTGTACGACCCGACCAGCGAGGTGCGAGCGACCGTCACCCACGGGCCGGGACAGGGGAGTGATTTCGTGGAAGTCACCACCATCACCGTCAGATGACTGCCATGTCTACGATAGAACGTCTGATGCTGGTTATCTTCGGAATGGCCGTTGCGTTGGCTGCGGTCGAGCTCGGGCTGCGCTGGTCCGGCCCCCTCGTGGACCCGGCAGCAGCCAATCCCTGGATCGGATGCGTTGGCTGGGCTGGCCAGCCCCACCAGCGTGTCTCCTATCACCCCGCCGAGTTCACCCCCCCCGAGCTGCTCCCCTCTGCTGGCC
>JAUVRU010000040.1 GCA_030597485.1 Anaerolineae bacterium | reverse complement strand
GCATATCGCCCGCTGGGTATTACCTGCGCGGCGGCGCTATTCGACGACGGGGATCTGGTGATCTGGCATGGCAAAACGGCATCAGGCACTGCCGCTGACCAGATGGCGCGTTCTGAGGCACAAGACGTCGTGCGCTATCTGCAGGGAGCGGTGGAGCGCGGCCGGACTCTCCTCACCTGGAACGGTGTCGGCTTCGATTTCGACATCCTGGCCGAAGAGAGCGGAATGCTCACCGAATGCCGCCAGCTGGCCGTGGACCACGTCGATATGATGTTCCACGTCTTCTGTCTCCAGGGGTATCCGCTGGGCCTGGACAAGGCGGCGAAGGGCATGGGGCTGGTGGGCAAGCCTCCCGGGATGAGTGGCGCGCTCGCTCCCCCTATGTGGGCGGCCGGTCAACGACAGGAAGTGCTCCGATACCTGGAAGGAGATGTGCGCACCACCCTGGCGCTGGCGAAAGCTGCTGAGGAGCAGAGGGCACTGCGCTGGGTCAGCCAGAGAGGCAAACCGATGGAACTACGGCTCCCTCATGGCTGGCTAACCGTGCGCCTGGCCACGGCGCTGCCGCCGCCAGATACTTCCTGGATGTCCAACCCCTGGCCGCGCAGCAAGTTTACCGGCTGGCTGCACGAGTAGACAAGCCTGGGGAAAATCAGGGCTGCACAGCACGCGGAACCAGGATATCCAAGTGCCTGCTAGTCGTCGTTGCCGTGCTCCTCCAACCAGCGTTTCACCCAGGCCCGTTCGTCGGCCAGCGTGACTACCTGGCCGTCCAGCCGCGCCGCCCGCAGGTCATCCAGAATCCGGCGATAGATGGGGCCGGGGCGCAGGTCGAGCTCGCGCCGCAGGTAGTGTCCGTCAATGATGGGGTCAATGCCGCGCAGCTCGCGCTGGAACTGGCCCATCTGAGCCCGTGCGGTTTCATCCTCAGTCCCCAGCCAGCCGATCAACAAGCTCTCGCTGGTGAAGGATTCAAGGTAGCCGTAGATTTGGCTGGGGCGCAGTGTCTGTTGAAGCTGGGGCAGACGTGATTTCAACGTTTGCACCTGACGCAAGACGGATGCGTCGGCTGCCCGGATGCGCAGCCTGACGACGACCTGCTGTAATGCTCTGTCTGACAGCCGGAACGTCAACAAGCCCAGATACTGCACGTCGGTCAGCGGTGTCGTCGCCCAAGGGGTATCGTTGAGCCCAGTACGCATCGCGGTGATGCGGCGAATGACCCAGTTGTCGGCACAAAGGTCGGGGTGAACCTGCTTGAGTATGCCCAGCTCATCCAGCCGCCGCAACGCTGGCTCCGGTTCAGTTTCCTGGAAGATGAGATGCAATTCATGGTATATGCGTTCCCCGCTGACTCGATCCAGAAGATCCAATGCGTGGTCTAGCAGCTCGGCGGTGCGGGCTTCAATGCGAAAGCCCATACGCTGCTCCAACCGCACGGCCCGCAGCATGCGGGTGGGATCCTCCACGAAACTCAGGCTATGTAACACCCGGATGAGGCCCTGACGCAGGTCATTTTCCCCGCCATAGAAATCGAGCAGATCGCCATAGTGGTCTGGCGACATCTGGATAGCCAATGTATTGATGGTGAAGTCACGCCGATACAGATCCTGTTTGATGGAACTTCGTTCCACCTCCGGCAGGGCGGACGGGTGCTCGTAAAACTCGGTGCGGGCGGTCACAAAGTCCAGCGCAGGTGGCAACCGGACATCGTGGGCCGGGCTGCCGGAGGCGGCAGGAGGGCGGCTGTTCGCCAGCTGATGGCTGTCATCAATGAGCCACTTGGCTGTGCCGAACCGGCGATGGCTGCGTACCTGCCCGCCGTACTGTTGGGCCAGCTGCCGGGCAAGGCGGATGGCATCTCCCTCCGCCACCAAGTCTATGTCGGGGTAGGACACTTCCAATCCAAGGTTAGGGTTGTGGAGCAGATCACGCACGAAACCACCTACGATGAACAGCAAGGCTCCTTGCTGAGCCGCCACCCGACCTGCCTCACGCAGTAGATGCAGCAGAGGTGGGGGAAGGACCTCGGTCAGCCGCTGGGATATCTCCGTGGCCCGCGATGGTCGGGGAGCCTCGCTCCACAGTTTGATCAGATCGGTGCGGGTTGCGATACCTATGATCTTGCCGTTCTCCACGACTGGCACCTGTCCCAGGCCTTCCCGGGTCATCAGGGCTTGCAGGGTGTCCACTGAGTCTTGGGGCGTGACAAAGAACTCCCCCTTGTGCATAAATTGGCGAATGGCGCTGCCACCCAGCTGATGGTGCAGTGCCTTGTCTATCTCACGCCGGGTGAGCACGCCCACAATCTGCCCCTCTGCCACCACCGGAAACCCCTCGTGGCCATAACGAGTCATCATCTCCGATGCCTTTTTCACTGTGTCGGCGGGGGCCAGCGTGTGCACGCCGCGAGACATTATCTTGTCCACTGTGATGGATGGCTGCACCTGCTGGTTGAGCAAATCGAGCAGCCGGTCGTGGACTCGTGAGAAATCCTGGTGATGGATGAGCGCGGCCGCTGCCCGGGCGTGTCCCCCTCCCCCCAGGCAGGCGGTGATGGCACCCACGTCAATGGCGTCACTGGTGGAGCGGGCCACAACCTGGATGTGATCGTCCATGGCTACCACCAGGAAGATTGCGTCCGGCTCGAACAGGTCCCGCAGCTTGTGTGCCAGCGTGCTCAGTTCCTCGACATAGCCAATGGCCTGCACGGCCGAGATCATGACGATGTGGCCTTCGACCTGGTGGGTTTCCAGGTGGTCGGTCATCCGTGTATAGAGATCTCGCTGGCTCTCGCTCAAGGGGTATTTTAGAAATTGGCGTACCACTTCCAGGGAAGCGTTCTGCTCCAGCAGCCAGGCAGCAGCGTATACATCGCGCGTGGTGGTGCTGGAGTAGAGTAAAGAGCCGGTATCCTCATAGATGCCCAGCAGCATCAATGTGGCCTGGTTGGGCGTGAGCCTGATGTGCTGGCGTTGGATCTCCTCGACCATGAGGGTGGCAGTGGCGCCGGTGTCCTGCAGCGTGATGACGGTGTCAGCGGGGAGGTTCGGTGACAGAGCATGGTGGTCAATGACGTGGAACTGAGTCCCGTCATTCAGCCCCGGCAAGGGGGGAACGTGCTGGCTGTCCACCATCGTCAGCCGGTCCACCGTTCCCTTGGGTGTCTCGTGGGGTCTGGCGAAGGGGAATTCCTCCCAATACAAATGCAAGAAGTCGCGCACGTTGCGGTTGAGGCGATTGGGAATCAACGGATGGGCGTCCGGATACAGCTTGGCGGCGCCCAACAGGGATGCGACCGCATCGAAATCGGCATTGTCGTGAGTGACAATCAGGTGCATACTCGATCAGTCCAATGGACGGCGGTCAGCGATAACCCGTCGATAGATGGCCCGGCATGAGACAATGGCGAGTGGCTGAGGTCAATTCCAGTGCGTGTCAGCCGAGGGTAATTGTACCCGATTGCGGAGTCTCCGTCAATCCACTCCACTCTGGGACAAGACAAAACTTCCGAGGTCCGTGGGACCTCGGAAGTCGGGGGAACCGGATCAGTGCCCGCGTGCACCCGGGAAGCGCGTCAGCCCACCCTGGGGCCAGCGGCGCGCACGTCCTCGGTGGCCATGTCGGCGAATTCCTCGAAATTCTCGATGAACATGCGAGCCAGCTTGCGCGCCTGCTCGTCGTAAGCGGCCTGATCGGGCCAGGTGTCGCGCGGTTTCAGTACCTGGCTGGGGACATCACGGCACGCGGACGGCACCAACACGCCAAAAACCGGGTCGGGCTCAAAGCTGACGTCCTCCAGATTGCCATTCAGCGCAGCCTCGACCATGGCACGGGTGTGTTCGATCTCTATGCGATGCCCAATGCCGTGCGGGCCACCGGTCCATCCCGTGTTCACCAGCCAGCATTGAACATGGTGCCTTTCTATCTTGTCGCCCAGCATGTGTGCGTAGACGGTTGGGTGCAGAGCCAGGAATGGTGCGCCGAAACAGGTGCTGAAGGTCGCCTGTGGCTCTGCCACGCCTTTTTCCGTGCCAGCCAGTTTGGCAGTATAGCCAGACAGGAAATGATACATGGCCTGGTGAGGTGTCAATTTGGCAATGGGAGGCATCACTCCGAAGGCGTCGGCGGTCAGGAAAACGATGTTGTCGGGGTGCCCAGCCATGCCAGACGCGACGTGGTTCGGAATGTGGGTCAGCGGATAAGTAGCCCGTGTGTTCTCGGTGATGGAGGCGTCATCCAAGTCAACGCGACGGGTCACCGGATCAATGACCACGTTCTCCAGGATGGTGCCGAATTGCTGGGTTGTCTGGTAAATCTGGGGCTCAGCTTCCGGCGACAGGCGAATTACCTTGGCGTAGCATCCGCCCTCGAAGTTGAACACACCGTGATCGGACCAGCCATGTTGGTCGTCTCCGATCAGATAGCGGTGAGGATCCGCCGACAGAGAGGTCTTGCCGGTACCACTCAGGCCAAAGAAAATGGCCACGTCGCCGCCATGGCCCACGTTGGCCGAGCAGTGCATGGATAGAACGCCCTGCTGGGGTAGCACGTAGTTGAGGACCGTGAAGATCGACTTCTTGATCTCACCACCGTAGCTGCTGGTGCCGACCACGACCAGTTTTTTTCCGAAGTGCACGATGATGCACACATCCGAGTTGGTGCCATCGATCTCGGGGATGGCGGGAAAGGTCGGCGCGCAGATGAGCGTATACTCGGGCACGAAGTCTGCCTGCTGCTCCGGCGGCACCTGGATGAACTGGTTCCGAGACAAGATGTTGGACCAGGCTGTCTCGGTGATCATGCGGATGGGGACCCGGTGTTCCGGATCGGCGCCGGCGAAACAATCTTGCACGAACAGGTCCTGGCCCTCCAGATGGCCCATCAATCGGGTATAGAGCTGGTCAAACCTATCAGGGTCGAACGGGGGATTGACCTTGCTCCACCAAATACGGTCCTCACTGGAAGGTTCACGCACCACAAATTTGGCATTGGGCGAGCGCCCGGTGTGTTCTCCGGTGCGCACCACAAACGGCCCCCCGTGGGCTACCACGCCTTCCTGTCGCCGTACTGCTTCTTCGTAGAGAGCAGCGGTGCGGAGATTCCAATAGACCTCGCCAACGTTGGTAATCCCGTGGTTTTCCAATCCGTAGTAACTGCGCAGCCCATCGTGTTTTTTCATGTCTAGTCTCCTCGTCACGTAATGGCAATCGTATGTGGCTGAAACGACAGAAGAGGGCCATTGCTCGCAGGCGGCCTTGCCAAATCCCGGCTCCCGGACGGTCAAATGACAGGGCGTGGGAGTTCGCCCCTTGCAAAAAACCGGGTGTACCCCACGCCCCCATCGGCTGCCAACACACCAAACCGCTGCTTGAAGCCTGTGCGAAAGACCGAGCCCTTCCCTCTAGCCAAGCAGCGTGCAACGTCTGGCCTGCTGACTTCGCTCGTGGTCCGGTCTTGTCGCGAATCTATGTTATGGCCCGCTCTGACGTGACCAGCGCCTCCTCATATGCTGAGCGGTACAAACCTCTCGCATTTGCCCTTCCATCTCCTCCCGCATAGATGCCGCCTCCACCAGCTTGTCCAGCGGGTTCTCATCCTCTCGGAAATAGCGATAGTCGCAAGGCATCACATCGAGCGTCCTGACCAGGTCGAAATGGTGCCGGCAAACAAATGACCGCTGAGCGTCATACCATTTGCCAATCAACTCAGACATCAGATAGGCCAAACCCCTGCGCGGAGTCTCCAGGGGACTTGAATGACGTCTGATTCATTTCCCCATGAGGTGAATCATGGTTCGGCTGCGGCCGTTGAGGTGGCAGACACGGCCAAGCCGCTGGCCGGCTGTTCCTCTACGGTCACGATCTCTGCCTCGATCAGCAGACGCTGCAGCGCGGCAATGCCAACTTCCAGCATCGGACGATCTGGCTGGCGGGTGGTCAGGCGCTGCAGCCACAGACCAGGCGTAATCATCATGCGAATTATCCAGCGATCCTGGTGAGCAGCGGTGAATTTCAGCAGCTCGTAGGCCAAGCCGGCAATCACGGAAATCAACAGGATGCGCGAGGTAATGCGCAGCAGCATCGGCGGCCGACCCAACACGGCAAACACCAGGATGGAGATGATGACCACTTGCAGCAGAAAGGCCGTGCCGCAGCGCACGTGGGCAATACTGCGTCGCTCCACCGACTCGACCGTCAGTTCGTCGCCGGCCTCATATGCGTTGATCGTCTTATGCTCGGCTCCATGATAGCCAAAAACCCGCCGAATGTCGGGAATGAAACCGATGGCCCACACGTAGGCCAGGAAGAACGCCAGCCGGATGAACCCTTCCAGAAGATTGCTGAGGAAGTGAGACGCGATCCACCGATCCACGAAGCCGACGATCAGAAGTGGTCCAACGAAGAAGATACCCACCCCTATCACCAGCGACAGCCCAACGGTTCCCCAGGCAACCGGGCCAGAGAACTGGACATCTTCCTCGCCAAGGGACACATCGGCCGAAAACATGAGAGCCCGGATGCCCAGCCCCAGCGCATCCCAGAGCATCGTCAAACCTCGCAGGAAGGGAATCCTGGCAATCGGACCGTCGTAGATGTGTGGGTTGAGATCCTCACAGTGAACGACGACGTCTCCGTCCGGTTCGCGGACGGCGAGGCACATCTTCTTCGCACCCCGCATCATCACGCCCTCGATGATGGCCTGGCCCCCATAATTGAACGACTTACTCACTTCGGACCTCGTGTTGCGTCAAGTTGCCCAGGATTGTACACCCAAGGCGGAGCGCTGTCAAGGGGATGTGGGGGCGGGAGAACAGGTTGACCGAAAGCGATTCAGGTTGTATAATATGTAAACAACCGGCCCTTTGGAGTTAGCCCTGGCAGCGGCAGTCTGTGGATAAGTGGCTGTTTCCTGTGGATAAGTGCGGTGTTCTGTGGATAAGTCGGGTATTTCGGGAATACGTGCGCCTCTTGTGGACAAGTGGGATACGTTGTGGATACGTGCCGGCATCCGACGCCCGCGAGGTGCTATCGGGTAGCCTGTGAGAAGCCATAGCGCAATGGCCCATCAGTTTTGGAGGTAGCTATGGAAAAGCGGCTGATCATTGTTCTGCTTGTTGGATTGCTGGCGGTGACTGCGGCTCTGGCACCAGCAGCGCCGGCGGCGGCAGCGCCCCCAACCCAGACAGCTGAGGTTTACGTGGTACAGGCAGGTGACACGCTCTCGTCCATTGCCTGGCGTTTCGGCGTGACAGTGGATGACATGTTGGTTGCCAATGGCCTGACTGATGCCGATCTTATCCTCACCGGCCAGCAGTTGGTCATCCCGATCGCATCCTCTCCAGATGAGCCGGGCATCACCCCAGGTGAAAATGAGACGGCCAGCGGTTCGCAGGAATTCTCCCAGGTCTACGTGGTGCAGCCGGGCGATACGCTGTTCGCTATCGCCACCCAGTTCGGGTTGACCGTGAGCGAGGTGATGTTGGCCAACGGTATCACTGACCCCCACTGGCTGTCCGTCGGTCAGTTGCTGACCATTCCACCGGCCGGCCTGCCACCATCCTATCCCGCTCCCTTTGCCGCTGTTCTACTGTCGCCGGCTCCCGTCGTTCAAGGTCAGACATTGGTGGTTCGAGTGGACCTGGACGAACCGGCCGCACTGTCGGGGGAGTTTGATGGCCGCCCCTTCCGTTTTGTGGGCGATAGGACGGGCGGCTGGGCGCTCGTCGGCATTCACGCCCTGCAACCCACCGGCGTCTATTCCTTGACCCTGCGCGCCAGCCGCAGTGATGAGACACAGGCGACCGCTATCGTGGATGTGGCGGTGGGTAGCGGGCTTTTTGATACGGAGTACATTTCAGTGCCGCCTGATCAAGGAGACCTGCTCGATCCCGATCTGATCCGGGATGAGTATGCGCGTGTGGCCGACGTGTGGAGCCAGGTGAGCCCCCGCCCACTGTGGGAGGGACCGTTTGCACTGCCCCTAGCGACCGACCGCATCACTTCCTATTTCGGCACGCGCCGATCCTACAACGAGGGACCGGTTAGCAGCTTTCACGCCGGTGTTGACTTTGGCGAGTCGGAGGGTTCACCCATCTACGCGCCGGCCGCCGGTCGAGTGGCGTTCGCAGAGTTCTTGGATGTGCGTGGTGGTAGCACGTTGATTGACCACGGCGTGGGTATCTACAGCGGCTATTGGCATCAGTCGCAGATCCTGGTACAGCCGGAACAGACGGTGGAAACCGGCGATCTGATTGGCTTCGTGGGAGGCACCGGTCTGTCGACGGCCCCGCATCTGCATTGGGAAGTACGGGTGGCCGGCATAGCGGTGGACCCCATCCAGTGGACCAAAATGGCAATTCCTTAGCAGCGTGCTGTTGTCTGTGCAGTGCTGCTCGAAGGTGCTCACCCCGAACTAGACGGAGATGGAGCAAATGACGAGCGAACAGAATGTCCAGAGCCTGTTGCGATCTGCCATACGGGCGGCCCAGGCGGGCAATCGCGGTGAAGCGCATCAGCTGCTACGCCAGGTGATTGACGCTGATCCCTCCAACGAGATGGCGTGGTTGTGGCTGGCGGGCGTGGCCGAACATCCGCGGGAAGCACAAGTGGCGCTCAATCGCGTGGAGCAAATGAACCCAGACCATCCCGGGTTACCGGGCGCCCGCGCATGGCTGGAAGAGCGCCAGTCCCCCCAGGTCCGGCCCACGGAGGACACCGATATCACGCTTCCCAGCCGGGCGATGCTGCCTGGTGACTTGGGTGAAGATGATACGCAGGATGTGACCACACCCAGCATTACCCCGGCGGAGAAGCAGCCACGAACGCGTCGGCGGTG
Organism: Anaerolineae bacterium; assembly: GCA_030597485.1. Classification (GTDB taxonomy): domain Bacteria; phylum Chloroflexota; class Anaerolineae; order 4572-78; family NAK82; genus JAUVRU01. The sequence continues at coordinate 1,050 of JAUVRU010000040.1, read as the reverse complement.
GTTGACTCTCCTGCTGGTATTGGCGATGATCGTGGCGGTGGCGCTGTTGGCATTTATGGTGTGGGTGAAGGTGAGTGCAGCGCAGTCTGATCTGTCGCTGGCGGCGACACCGACGCCCCACAACGCGCAGCGAGCTGTTGCGCTTCAGCCGAAGCTCAACGCGGCCATCGCCGACTCGCAATGGGAGGACGTCATTGCCGTTCTTCAGGTAATGCGGGCTTTGGATGCGTCCAACACGGCCTTGAATCACGATGCCGCCAGCGCGTACTACCAGATGGCGCTGGCGCGAAGGGATGGGGGGAACCTGCAAGAGGCTCTTGAAGCACTGGACGAGTCGCTGAAGTCAATACCCGATGCCCCATCTGTAGCGCTGGAACGGCGGATGCTCGATGCCCTGGTGCGGGGCGTGCGCCACTATGAAGCCGGTGACTGGCAAGCCGCCATCCGTGTGCTCACCCCGGTCTACCGTGAAGACCCCAGCTACCTGGGTGTGACCGAAACGCTACACAGCGCTTACTACAATCTGGGAACGGCCCGGCTGGAAGCGGGTGACCTGGCGGGTGCTCAGGAGTCGTATCAGTCGGCTGTTGATTTGATCCCCGAGCGGCTGTTGGCCCGACAGAAGCTGGAGGAAGTCAGCTGGCTGCTGCTGCCGCCGACGCCCACCCCCATCCCGACGGCGACTGCCACTCAGACCCCAATTGCTACTCCCACGCCCAGCGTCACTCCCACCCCCGAACCCAGGCCGAAGCGCATCGTGGTGGACATTTCGGAGCAGCGCATGTATGTATACGAGGGAGACACGTTGCTGTGGGACTGGTTCGTGTCCACTGGCGAGCCGGGCAAGGACACGGCTGTGGGCAGTTTCTCGGTTCGGTCCAAGGTCGCAATGGCCTATGCCAGCAGCTGGAACCTGGACATGCCGTATTGGCTGGGCATCTATCAGTCAGGACCGCTGGAGAATGGCATCCACGCCCTGCCTATCCAACGGGCCACCGGCGTCAAGTTGTGGGAAGGTTATCTGGGACAGCGGGTGTCGTATGGCTGCAT
>JAUVRU010000442.1 GCA_030597485.1 Anaerolineae bacterium | reverse complement strand
TACGAGCTAGTTCTCTGGCAACAGCGTGCCGAATTACACTCGATGCTCCGGTGACCAGAGCAACGCGTCCCTTCCACCGGCCCATATCAGTCATAGCAGTCTCTCTCCGCCGTTCCAATGAAAGCGCCCCATTCGCTCAGGACGGCCAAGCCTGTGTGGTCAATAGGCATGATGTCACATCGTGTCACGTGGCAGGCTGCTGATAGGGTCAATTCGATCTTGGGTTGCCTGATAACGAAGGTACAGCGTGATCGTCAAGATGACTGTGACAACGCCAATGCCCTGCCAGACTGAACTCAGGCGTTCTCCCAGCAACACCCAGCCGGCACCCAGCACAACCACCAATCGCCAGCTGAGAAGCGCAGAGAATAGGGTGGCACCAGTGCGGGAGATCGATAGTACCTGGATCAGACCTCCGCTCACGGCGACGACTGCAAACCCCATGAAGATTGTCAGGGTAGATAGCGAGAGCTGGGCAAAGGGCCGCCAGCTTTCGCCAGTCACGGCAGATAGCACCCCATAGGTCAGCGCAACTGCCACTACCTGCTGCAGATACAAGGTGGGCGGATTTGTGTTCCTGGTCGTCAGTTGCCTCGTGTAGACAATACTCAACGCCATTGCCAGTGAGGACACCAATGCAAGCCCAATGCCAATCAAGTCCGAGGCCCCGTCTGGCAGCTGAGTATTGAAGGGGTTGACGCTGATCACCAGGAAAGACCCCAGGCTGGTTGCCGCCAGAGCCCGTAGCGTTCGCGGTGGCACCGACTCTCGAATCAATGAATACGCCAGGAATGGGGTGAAGAATGGCACCATTAGATCGACCAACTGGACGTAAGTTGCCAGGGTAAGCTGAATTGCCAGCAGTTTGGTAAGCGAGCGGGCCACCGTGATGACTGACAGCAACCATACCCTGGGACTCCGGAAGGCGCTCCAGTCCAGATGGTGGCGTGTCACCAAGTACGCAGCCGGGGCACCCAGGCCGAACGTTACAGCCAGCAATCCAAACGGCGGCAGGAAACGGATCAGATACTTGACCAGCACCACATAGAGCCCGAAACAGGAGTGGGCGAGCAGCGCCAGTCCCCAAGCCCTGGTGTCAGGTGTGGTGCTTCCGGTCATGGCGACTTCGCCAGAGCTAACCACAGGTAGCACCTCGATCTATGGGAGACATAGTCTCCACCAGATCCTCAAGAGACGCGTTATGCTCATCCACCACGTTACCCACCAGACGTATTCGTTCGATATCGGCAGTGGAGCTCACCTCATCTGATATGCCCAGGATGAGATTGGGTGAGAACAGTCGGATTATCTGGCGCACAGCGTCCTGCAGCACCTCCACGCTGTACGTTGCATCAAAATAGACCGCTGGAATGCCATCAATCAAGAACAGCGAGTCTCCCAGCGCCTTTTTGATCTCCTCGAGCGTTACATCCCCTTGCGGCTGGGGCGTGATGGCCTCGATGCCATCCAGCCCCGTCTGGCGCACATATGGCAGCAGCGGTCGCACATCGCCATCCCAATGAGCGTGAACGAACTTGCCGGCGGCGTGCAATCGATCACAGCGTCTGATGTAGACAGGCAGAACGAACTCCTCAAACCACCTGGGCGGCAGGGTGCCGGCGTGCACGTTGTCGCCGAAATTGACAATCTCAAACTGTGGCAGGCTGTTGAGCAAATCTATCAGCCGATCATGCAGATTGTCGAGGGCGTCAAAATAGGGCCTGAATTGCTCAACACCCCAATCGTGCAGGGCGAATATGGCCGGCTCGGTACCCATCGTGTTGATGTACAGATCCTGAATGTTCACCCGTGGCAGGTACATTGTAGGGAGTCCCAGGTCCCCCCATTCGTCCAGGATTGTCTCATAGAGCTCGCGATCAAAGATGTAATGTGCGTTCTCGGCACGCCAGGTGGCCACCCGCAGGTCTTCTTGCGTCACGATTTCTCGCTTGACGTGCAGGGGCAGCCGACAGGTGGGCCGCATTTCCTTGACCGCAGTTTGTTCGCCCTTGGGCGTTCTGATGCGGGTCAGCGTTTGGTTGTTTCCCAGATCCTCTTTCAATACGTTGACCTTAGGATGCTCGACATGCTGGAAACACCGGTTGAACTCGTACAGCCTGGCTGAGCACTGCAGATGGCGAAACATGTCGGGTACCGACAGGTGTTCATAGGGTTCAGGCAACGGTTCGCCGAAGAAGCGCCTATCCTTCCACCAAGCCGAGATCCGTGGTTGCCACAGAACCTGTCCGGTGGCCTGGCCACGAATCACACGACGGTGAAACTCAGGCCAATGCCTGGCCCCAGAGATCGCTCTCAGCTCAGATGAGGAGGCAACCGGTATCGTCATTCCGCCTCTGGATAGACGCCCTCACGTCGCCAGACGTCCATCATAAGATCGTAGCGTTCCAAGGGCATGCCTGGATAAACGCAGTTGCTGGTGGAGAAAACGTAGCCGCCTCCTGGCATGCCGTGATGCAGCGCGTAGCGCACGGATTCGATCACTTCCTCTTCTGTGCCCGTCTGAAGCAACCCGCAATCAACGTTGCCCATCAGGCACACCTGGTGACCGTATTTCCGCTTGACCTGGGCAATATCAACGCCGGCTTGAGGGTCCAGAGAATGCAGTGCATGGGGCCGACACTGCACCAGCTGGTCGAGGATGGGCATAATGTTGCCATCCGTGTGTTTGATGACGTAGTAGCCCATGGCCCGATAGCCCTGAATCAACCGGGCCAGATGTGGTGTCACAAACTCAGAAAACTGAGCCGGACTCAGGAACGGCCCGGAATTCAAACAATAGTCGGTGCACAGTGCAAACCCATCAAACAGACCCTCGCCTGCCCAATTCTCTGCCGCAGCCAGCTTTTCATCCACAGCGCGCCGCTGTTCTTCCTTAACCTTGTCCGGCTCATCTGCCAGTCGATAGCAGGTTTCCGTCATTGTGTTTCCGTCCGGGATGCCCATCGTCGCATCGCCGTGGTGCATCAAAAAGAACTCGTCACCGGTGTGCTCGCGGATGTACTGAGCAATCAGTTGCTCCCCGTCGGGCACGCCCCGCAAGAAAGGGACAAAAATCGCCGAATGACCGTAGTGCCGCGCCGTCGCGACGTAGACACCACCGGCATCGGCGATGTGAAGACGCCTCTCCGCAATACTCGCCTGGCCCCCCTGATCCAGGAATCTGTGTCGGGGATGCACCTTTCCCAGCAGCTC
>JAUVRU010000327.1 GCA_030597485.1 Anaerolineae bacterium | reverse complement strand
CCAAGCCGGCGCCTGGTGCACCATCTTGGGTTGCTCTGTAAGACGTCTGGCCGGGCTACCGTCGGCGGAGATCAGCCAGACATCGTCTCCCATCGCCGCCCCTGAAACGGTGAACTCTCGCCGCACCACCGCGATCCATTCCCCATCAGGCGACCAGGCTGCCCAACTGTCCTCTGTCTCACCCCCACCGCTCAAGTCGGTCAGCTCCTGGCTTTCCAGATCATATCGCAGCAGGTCCAGAAGCGGCAGGTCACCCTCCGTGCGGGCGTCAGTCATCAGCAGAGCACTGCTGTCAGGATGCCACAGGGCCGGCTTCCCCGTCCGGTTGGACACCGAGTGGGTGCGACCGTCCTTCAGATTGTAGACCTGCACGTTGTAGGACAACACGCTGATGCTGCCGGGAGAGGCATAGCTCAGCCATTGCCCGTCGGGCGACCAGCTCGGGTTGAAGCCCGGCCACCCCCCGTCCTGAAAGACCGGGCCGGTCTCGCTGGTGGGCACCTCCAACCACCACAGCGAGGTCAGGGCCAGCGGGTCGCCAGCGGAAGCGATGTCGCGTCGTTGGTAGATCAGCCATCGGCCGTCAGGCGACCATACCGGCCCGCTGCAGGCCACCGGCGCCACCTCCTGCGCGCAATCCAACAGCAAACGTCCATCGCCGCCATCCACGTCAATCAGCCACAGATCGCTGCCGCCGGTCCGGCCGAATTCCTCCTCCCGCAGGGCGGTGTAGACGACGGTCGTCCTGTCCGGCGACAGCGCATAATCCCAGACGTTCTGTCCCTGGGTAAGGGCCCGCATCTGGCCGCCACTCAGGGCCAACACGAAGAGTTGATTGCGCCCCTCTTCGTCACCGGCTATGTACAGGATGCTGGCCCTGTCCAGGTGGAACGGCTCAGCCGGTGGTGACGTCCCCTCACCGCCGCTGGCGTCCCCCTGCGCCACCCGGCCCGGTGTCTCACCCTGCCCTGAAGTCCAGCCCAGCATCCCGCCGCGTCCAGCCGCCGTAACCATCAGCGCCAGCCCCAATGCCAACACCATCGCGGCGCTGGCAACCGGCATCGCCGGCGCCACCCGGTTGAACCAGTTCAGACGTTGGAAGAGACGCTGGCCCCGAACGATGCTCAAGCCGATGACGATCAATATGACAGCCAGGCCCAGGCTGAAGGCCACGATCAACGACAGGCCCAGGACTATACGATTTATGGCCACCGCCACCAGCAGGATGGCGATGGCATCCGGACAGGGAACCAGTCCGCCGCTGATACCCAGCGCCACCAGCGAGCGCCAGCTGATGGGCGCGCCCGGGGCTGGTTTGGGGATGTAGTCGCGCCGGGAGGGATCGTCGTGGCTGTGTGACGGTCCCCCCTCACCTATGGGCTGGTTCAACGTGATCCGCTGGCGTCCCGTTTGGGCGTCGTAATGGATGGAGGGACGACCTGCCCGGCTGGCGCGCCCCTCCCCTACCTCCTGTCGCCAGGCGCGCCAGCGCTGGATCAACAGATGGGCACCCAGGCCAGCGATCAGCACTCCCGAGACAATCTCCAGCACCGGGAACAGGCTGGTAGGCACAATGTACCGGGATGCCAGCAGCGTCACCAGCCCCAACGCGAACACCGAGCTGGTATAGGTGATGGTCACCACTGTGCCCAGCGCGGCGGCATGCCAGGCCTTGCCCTGCGAGCCAACCAGGTAGGCGGCCACCACCGCTTTGCCGTGCCCCGGCGTGAGCGCGTGCAGCGCCCCCAGCACCACCGCGAAGAGCAGCGCGAGCAGGTAGGCGGCAGGCGACAGGTTCGGTGTGCGCACCAGGCCGGTCAGGATGGCCGTCGTGCTGCGCCCCGGCACCGATGGCGACCCCGAGGCGACTGCCTCCGGCGCCAGGCTGCTCAAGCCGACCGTCTCGGCCACGCCGGAGAACGAGGGCGCCCCGCTTTCCCAGTAGTCCAGCAATGGTCCTTCAGCTGACGGCGATGTCGAGACCTCGGCCCCGCCCGGCTCGGGGATCACCAGCTGGACCGCCAACTGCCCTCTCTGCTGATCGGGGGTGCGAAAGGTGATGCCCTCGCCCCCGTGCAGGTAGAACCAGTTGATGGTGATCGGCTCTTCGTATTCGTTGTGCAGCCAAAGCAGGTGTTCGCCCCTCAACTCTGATGGCCAGTCAGCCGTCAGTTGCACTCGAATGGCCTGGGCGCCTACCTGAAACTCATCGAACGAGGTGGGCCACGCCACCGACTCCAATCGCCACGTCAGCGGCATGGTGTCGTCAACCGTAGCCGCCAGTTGGCCCGAAACCGGCTGGCCCCAGGCCAGTGCTTCCTCGGGGCTGACAGATTGATCCCCATCAAGGTCGGCCTGGTTCCAGACCACCTGCGCCAGCATGGGGGCCGGCGAGATGAGCCACTCGGCACGAATCCCATCGGGTGTCAGCCGGATGGTGTGTACCTGAATGTACATGTCAGCCGGATGGGCTCCGGCCAGTGGGGCGACCAGCAGCGCCAACAGGGCCGCCAGCACCAGCGGAAGGAGTCTTCCGGCCGGCAAGGGTCGGTTGGGAATGTGTCCCCCGGTCCTGGCCACGGTCAGTTTGCTGAACATCGAACCCATCTCAGCGCCTTCAGGTGCCCCCAGTGCCCCAACAGCTCCAGTCTCCGCTTCCTGGTCCCGCCGTCCACCCATCGGACCGGCTCACAGTGCCACGGTTCGCTTCAGCGCAGGAGCACCAGCTTGATCTCGAACAGTTTGGGCCACAGTTTGCCGGTCACAAACAGCCGATCATTCTCCGGGTCGTAGGCAATGCCGTTCAACACGTCGATGGGCCCATCGTGGTCCTCCGGGCTCAGAAGTCCCACCAGCCCGATCCAGCCCACCACCTGGCCCGTCTCCGGGTCGATTCGGGCAACCAGGTCGGTCTTCCACACGTTGGCGAAGATCTCCCCTTGAACGTACTCCAGCTCGTTCAGCCGGGTCACGGGGACGCCGTCGTAGTGGACGTCGATTTGGCCAATTTCCTCCAGCGTCTCCGGATCCAGGAAATGCAGCGTTGACGAGCCGTCGCTTATGATCAGACGCTGGCCGTCGTGGGTAAGGCCCCAACCCTCAGTGGGATAGGTGAAGTCTCGCTGTCGCTCGAAGGTCTCCTTATCGTACACGAGCCCCACGTGCGATTTCCAGGTCAGCTGAATGATCCTGTCTCCAAAAACGGTCACGCCCTCGCCGAACAGATTCGCTGGAAGATTATGACGCTGCAGTACCTGGCCGGTCTCCAGCTCAACCCGGCGCAGGCTGGACCGTGCCAGCAGGCCGGTGCCTTCGTAGAGAACCCCCTCATCGAACGCCAGTCCCTGAGTGAACGCCTTGGGATCGTGGGGATAGACGTTGACGACCCGGTAGGTGTAGATGGGGGTAACTGTTTCTTGGGGCGCGTCTGTCGTCGGGCCGGCGATAGGCGTGACAGCGTCAGGGGAGGGATCACCCCCGCTGGCGCCGGTGGCAGCTGGGGAAGCAGCCACTGGTGTCGCCGTCCGGGTGGCGGTGGGACCGGCCGTTGGCCCGGCAACAGAGATGGTGCCGGTTGGCTGGGCGGTCGCGGTCGCTGTCGGACTCTCGCTCACCCCCGGTCTGGCCGTGCAACCGGAGGAAATGAGCGTCATGCCCAATACCAGGCCGCTCCCCAGCGCTGACCTCAGCAAACGGTTCATCAGTGACGTAACCCCACGAAGCTCAATTGGCCGGGCTGCCGCCCCGGCGCCTCGGGACTATTCTACGCCACCGCCCATCATTTGACAAAGCCGGTCCCCCGCTCCTCCGCCCCCCGCTCCCCCGCCCCTCCGTCCCTCCGCCCCCCTGCTCCTGCGCCCCTCTGAAGTGACCCCCAAGAGCTGGACACTTTTTGGGCCACGTTAAGGGGGGACCTGTAACTG